>JALHSV010000296.1 GCA_022865525.1 Thermodesulfovibrionales bacterium | reverse complement strand
CGTGCCTCGTGCAAGAAAGATATGATTATACATGGCGGGCACTTTGCCTTCGGGTATCTTGCAAGGAGATATCACTTGCAGTATCTTTCCGCATACAGGGGATTTTCACCCAACGCAGAGCCTACACCCGGCAACATCATACAACTCATTAAGAATGTCAGGAACTATCATCTGAACTATATCTTCTTTGAAGAATTAGTTTCTCCTAATGTTGCGGAAACAATTGCACGGGAGACCGGTGCAAAACTCCTGATGCTTCACGGGGCTCATAATATTTCAAGGAACGAGTGGGAACAGAACGTGACGTTTATATCATTAATGGAGAATAATCTGAAGAACCTCAGAATTGGTCTCGAATGTCAATGACGATTGTTGCTGTCGAACATCTCAGTTTCAGGTATAACTCGGTGGAGGTGTTAAGCGATATCTCATTCGATGTCACTGCAGGTGACTACGTAGGACTGGTAGGACCGAACGGATCCGGAAAAACAACTGCTATCAAGGTTATCCTTGGTCTCATAAAACAGACGAAAGGCATGGTATCGCTGTTCGGAACGAAAACGAATGATTTCAGAGACTGGCGTAGAATTGGATATCTGCCACAGAAACACACACATTTTAATCCTCATTTCCCCGCGACCGTGAGGGAGATTGTCTCATCTGGATTGTTCTCGACAAAAAAATTCCCTAAAAGGATGCAGCGTTCTGATGAAGCCTCAATAGATGAAGCAATGAAACTGACGGATGTCGCCGATATCAGGCACAAACTGATCGGTGAACTTTCAGGGGGCCAGCAGCAAAGGGTTCTTGTCGCCCGGGCGATCGTCAATCGACCAGAACTGCTTATCCTTGATGAGCCGACGACGGCTCTCGACCCTGAAGCGCGGGAGAAGTTTTTTCAGACGCTCATGGGACTGAACCATAACAGGAACGTGACAATCATCCTCATTACCCACGATATAGCAAGCATAGGGAAATATGCATCCAAACTGCTGTATCTCGACAAGCAGATTATCTTTTACGGAAGCTTTGAAGACTTCTGCGTATCGGATAACATGACGAATTACTTCGGAGAATTCACACAGCACCTGATATGCCACAGGCATGATTAAGTATGGATATATTCAGTTTTTTCCAGTATGAATTCATATGGAGAGCCGTTATCTCCGGTTCCTTTATTGCACTGGTTTGTTCCATTCTGGGCGTTCTGCTCGTATTACGGCGGCTTTCTTTAATAGGCGACGGACTTGCGCATGTCACATTCGGCAGCGTGGCAATCGGCCTGCTCTTTAAGCAGCATCCTGTGTATCTTTCGATACCTATCGTCATGGCAAGTTCATTGGCTATCCTGAAATTGACTGAAAAAGCCAAGCTCTACGGAGATGCAGCTATAGGGATTGTTTCTTCTCTGGGGATTGCAGGGGGGATTATCATTGCCAGTGTAGCTGGTGGTTTTAATATCGACATCTTCAGTTTCCTCTTTGGCAACATCCTGGCTATCAGTCAGGCAGAAGTTCTGACATCGATAGCCCTTTCGATTGTTGTACTTCTTAGTATATTTTTTTTCTATCACGAGCATTTTGCCACAGCCTTTGACGAGGAATTTGCAAAAATATCCGGGATCGATACGAGAAAGATCAATGCCATTCTCGTGCTCTTGACAGGCATAACGGTTGTTCTCGCCATGAAGATTGTCGGGATCATGCTTACGTCATCGCTCCTCATTCTCCCGTCAGTGACAGCACTCCAGATCGCGCGGAGCTTTAAAAATACCATGGTGGTCTCATCAATATGCGGCATAGTATCAGTGATTATCGGCATCTATGCATCCTTTGTCATGAACCTCCCCACGGGAGCGACAATTGTCATGGCGAATTTCCTGCTTTTTCTCACAGCATATGCATACAAAAATGCTGTCCAAAGAAAATACCATTAAAGTTCTCTCTGTTCCATCATTCAGAAAAAGCTTGACACCCGAAAAAATTATTTGTTACTCTAAATTGTAAACAAGCCACGAAGGCTGAAAAAAGGACCAGCAGGTCTGAAAGCTTTCGCGGCTTTTTTTATTGCCGCGTGAAAGGAAATCAGATGAAGTTAAGCATCTCAGGTTTGGGATGTAAGGTTTTGATTTTTCTGGATTTCTAAGGAGGAAAAACCATGCATATGGCAGATGCATTACTTTCACCCGCAGTTGGAGGCGCAATGTGG
>JALHSV010000295.1 GCA_022865525.1 Thermodesulfovibrionales bacterium | reverse complement strand
CTTATGGAGCACTCTTGAATATTTTATTAAAGCAGTAATGCCGGAAGCAGAGAAGATAGGAATGAGAATGTCGTTGCATCCTGACGATCCGCAGGTGGATGTTATACAGGGTATCTCTCGTATTATGAATACAGTTGCGAATTATGACCGTATGCTGGCTATGTATCCGAACAGATGCAACGGAGTAACCTTATGCCAGGCTAACTTCGCCACAATGCCTGATCTGGTTGACATACCTACACTGGTCAGAAAATGGGGACCAGATGTGATCAATTTTGTTCATTTCAGGAATCTCAAGGATCTGAGCGGAAACAGACCCAGTACTCACTTCACCGAAACCTTCCATGATGAGGGAGACCTGGATATGTATGAATGCATGAAAGCGTATATTGAAATCGGTTTTGATGGCCCAATGAGACCTGATCACGTTCCGGTCATGGCAACAGAGATTGAGGCAGGTCAGAGAGGTGGTTATACAACCCTTGGGAACCTGTTTGCCATTGGCTACATGCGTGGACTTGCAGAATCGATAGCAAAGGAAGGCAGCAAAGCATAATTTAGACGATCCCGGGAGTTTTTCAGAAAAAGCAAAACAAGCTATTTAGTATTAAACAATATTAATGTACTCTTGATTATCTTTCTTTTTGGTACAATTAGTAATACGAAAGACATTTATGATAATCTGGCAAAATACCGGATTGTATTGCACTCTTCATCTATCGATGTAAATCAATAGACTAATTAGTGTCTGTCCATAATGTCCCCATTTTGTTAATAACCGGGAGATTTTTTGATGCGCGGTGGGATTTCTGGCAACAAAAACCATCACTCAGTAAAAAAGAGACCAGTCTCCGGTTAATATCCCGGTCCAATTTGTTAATATCAGTTGAATTTTGATTTTTTTCGCATATCTATTTCGTCCCGTTTATAGGTTCATTATTCAAAACACCTGTTTTTACTGGTCGTTACGACTATCAGCAGACCTTTGGAACGGATTTAATCCGGGCAAGAATTAAACCGGTCATCACCCTGAAGTTATATGCCAAAATACTCCAAAGGACTTTCGCCTGGAAGTGAATCCAGCCTTTCCAATTACAGGTAAAAATATTGAACCCCCGTTTTATATTTGAGATAATAGCCTCCATGGCGCTGCGCCATTTTTTCAGCCGTGTTTCCATGTTGAAACTACTGACAATATTCTGCATGCTGCCAACAACCTTGTTAAATACAATATTTTCAATGCCTGTTTTTTGTGCATGCTCCAGATTGGCTAAACTGGCATATCCACCATCGGTAGCGCTGTCGCGCGGAATGGCCCCATAATTTTGAATAACATTGTCAATCGTTGGTTTAAACAAGGATTTATCCGATGGATTACCCCTTAAAACCTGACAATCCAGAACAAGATTGCTCTTTCCTGCTGCCAGGTTTATTTTGTGGCCAAAAAGTGCTTCCCGTTGACCTTTCACAATGATATCAGTGTGCTGTTCATAAATCGAAAATATTTTATCCTCATTGGCAACTTTTTCACCGTCAATTTCTTTG
>JALHSV010000294.1 GCA_022865525.1 Thermodesulfovibrionales bacterium | reverse complement strand
GTGATGGCAGGAGGGCTCATAAGTATGATTATCATGGCTATCCTTTTCATCGGAGCACGAGAAGAAGAGAGATCAGAGCGCCTGTTCGATAATCTTACTGCCTGTAAACAGAAGAAGCTCGTGTGATTTTTTAGGACGGAGATTTGTTCATGAAGAATCTATTCATTGACTGCACGGCATTCCATTTTCATTTTCCCTTATGGAATAAAACCTTTCAGCAAACAGCATGAAATTCTTAACCGTAACAGAACTGAGGCTTAAGTCAACTGAAATCATCAGGGAAATTGAGCAGACTGGTGATGAGGTAGTCGTCACCAAGAAGGGCAAACCCGTTGTCCTGATGCAGTTTATAACGGATGAGATATTCAGCCTCAAAAAACCGGGGAAATAACAGAAAATGCGAGATCGCTACCGCTAAAGGTTGGAGGCCCACTTCGTTCGAGGAGCGCTATCGCTTGAGGGTAGAGGCTGAAGGCGAATGAAAATAGGGCGGGCATCTTGCCTGACAGGAGCTTTATTTTTTTCAATATCCTATATATAATGAACCGTTTATGGAATTACTGAAAAAAATAAAATCAAAGAAAGCGAATGTCGGCATTATAGGGCTCGGCTATGTTGGGTTGCCGATCGTCCTCGAATTCTCCAAGACAGGCTTTCCGGTTACAGGGTTTGATATTGATAACAGGAAAGTTGAATCCCTGAAGCAGGGGAAAAGTTATATCAGATACATTCCTCATGCGCTCATCAAACAGTCTCTCCCCCTCTTCACGCCAACAACAGACTTTTCAAAACTTTCGGATATGGATTGCATCATCTTGTGCGTCCCGACCCCGCTGAATAAAAATCGTGAGCCTGACATGACGTATGTCTTCAATTCAACAAAATCAGTTGCGCAGCATCTTCGCCGGGGCCAATTGATCGTCCTCGAGTCCACGACCTACCCGGGGACGACCGATGAGGACATGCGCTCCATTCTTGAGGAAACGGGACTGAAGGCAGGAAAGGACTTCTATCTTGCCTACTCGCCGGAAAGGGAGGACCCGAACAATAAGGAGTTTTCGACCTCTTCAATTCCAAAAGTAGTCGGCGGCTATACAAAAAATTGCCTCGCCCTTGCTGTGGCTCTTTACGATTCGATAGTAGTCAAAACCGTGCCTGTGTCTTCGACGAGGGTTGCAGAGACGACAAAGCTCCTTGAAAACATTTACAGGGCGGTGAATATTGCTCTTGTGAACGAACTGAAAATGCTTTGTGACAGTATGGGAATGGATGTATGGGAAATCATAGAGGCATCAAAAACAAAGCCCTTCGGATTTCAGGCATTTTATCCCGGCCCCGGACTCGGAGGGCACTGCATTCCCATAGACCCCTTTTATCTTACATGGAAGGCCCGGGAATATGATTGCTCAACACGATTCATAGAACTTGCCGGAGAAATAAATTCCTCTATGCCGCATTATGTTGTTGAAAGGGTTCAATTAGCTTTAAACAGGATAGGCAAAGCTCTCAAAGATTCCCATATCCTTATATTGGGGATGGCTTACAAGAAAGATGTGGATGACCAGAGGGAATCTCCCTCATTACGGGTTATTCAACTCCTGAAGGAAAGAGGGGCTCATGTTCTCTATAACGATCCGCATGTCCCTGTCTGCAAAGGCCATCGTAATTATCCTGACATCAATATGAAGTCAGTCAGGCTGACTGAACGTGTAATAAGGAAAGCTGACCTCACACTCCTGCTGACAGACCATACCGCCTATGATTACTCCTTCATCGAAAAGCATGCGCAATGTATCGTTGATACACGCAACGCTTTTCAGAAGAACGGAATAAAAAGCAAGAAAATCAGCAAGGCCTAATCCGCCATTTATTTCTTTTGTATTCTCCGACTGTAAAGAATCCCGACAAAAATCGGGGTAAAAAGTGTTAAATATCTTTACACATTTTTATTTCCCAAATAGATGCGGGATAAGCCATTGAAAAACATGAAGGAATAATTACGCATGTCGGGCATACTTATTGCAAACTCATCAGCAAAATGTTCTATAATCTACACATGGCAAATCCTGAGCTTTTCGAAAAAAAGTTTTCCATCCTTCAGGAGATCACAAATACCATTATCATTACAGAAAATATCAATGCATTATCAAACCTGATTCTTGACCTCG
>JALHSV010000293.1 GCA_022865525.1 Thermodesulfovibrionales bacterium | reverse complement strand
TGCTCCACAAATGACGTCATCGGCCGATTTCCGGAGCAAGAAATTTTTAAAAAAAAAAGTCCCGAAACAAAATGTCGTTTCTTGCTCCATTCTCCACAAATGACGTCATCGGCCGATTTCCGGAGCAAGAAATTTTTAAAAAAAAAAGTCTTGAAAAAAATGTCGTTTCTTGCTCCATTCTCCACAAATGACGTCATTTGAGGATGACGTCACACATCGATTGTGTTTTTATTAGAAATAACAAGTTACACAAGCAATGACGCTCAAATTTAAAAATAGGCTGTATTTATTAATATGAAAGTACCTTTACACACTCATGGGATTCGTGTATTTTTGCTAGCTTTATTAAATCTAACCGATTTTTATCTGTTACCGCAAGATTTTGTCTACTCTTACACAACGCACGAAGGCAGCGGGAAGAATTGTGAATGACACAATCCTCAAACATCCACAGCCTCACGTTGCATTTGGGGTGACGCAACAACTTGAGAAGGACATCGACGTCATCTTCAAAGCATGCATTGTGTGCACTACGGTAACTTTGGCATTGATTCATTCTCCTACGCCAAATACCAAGAAGTTTAGGATTGTGCTCTAGCTTGTGGCCAATCTCAAGCATATCGTCATCAACTCTGCAATTGTACGGGTTGTACTTACGAATCACAGCGGCAAATAGCTGGTAATTAGGCGGCGATTTTTCCAAAACTGCCAACGCCACACAATTGTTGTAAATGTCATCTCCGATACGTGAAACGCCTGCTCTGTCAAGCAAAACTTGTGGTTTAACAGCCCAAGCTGCGAGACTTTTAGTGTAGCCTAGCCTAGCAGCAGCTATGGCATATTGCACGCGATAGATATGGAGCGAGCCAGCAACGTATTTTTTGTTGGCCATCAGCAATTCAATGCAAGCAGTAGAATCGGCAGTGGTTGCTGCCATACACTGCGAGAAGTTAAAATCGTGGTCGTTAATTAGCATAAGCTTTACACATTCAACACAATTTTTAGAACATGCCAAATCCTTGGCGGTTTCGCTGACAGCGTTGAAACTTCTCAACCAAACCTTCAGCCATTCAATATTCAGCACAGCTTCCATTTCAATGACAGATTTGCCACCTTCAACCGGCGGATAATCAGCAAAGTTGCAAAGTAAACGCTTGAACATCTCCATGTTGCCGCTTCTGGCCGCAGTCATCACTACGTTAACGTTGTAAATGCCACACACCTCAGCGCATTCAAGGTGTCCAGCATTGACTGCTGCCATTGCGGCCTCATATCTGACACCCTCGTGGATATCATGTGCCGACTTTACAACATGCTTTACGTCCCATATGTCGGGACTTGAGTAATCAAGCGAGTCCCAAAATTCGGCAGAGTCCACGTCCCATAAACCCTTTTGGCCTTCGAAGTCTGAATTGCTGGTGATATCAAAGCTCCATATGCTAGGTTTGGTAAAATCAGCGGCACCAGTGTCCATGAGCCATTTTAAACAAGCCACTTGTCCATGTTTTGCAGCAATTACCGGAACTTGGGCCGAAAATTTACCATATTTCTGTATTAGCGACGAAAGTGATGCAACACAACCCTCCTTCGCGTGAATTTTTGACATTGTGTCGCCAAAATCGTCAATTTTGACGCATTCTCCCGACACTGAACGAGAATTCTGATCAAATTTAAACTTTTTTCGTCTATTTACTTCACAGCTGAAGTTTGAAGGTTCTTGATTCGCCATACTCTTTAAAACGACTGACTTAACCATCGAGAAAGCGTTTGCTTTATATATTGTTGGCTAGTCGCACTTCAACATCAGGACACGCAGACAAACAACGGGAAATCTGCAATTTTTGAAAACGACAAAATTGAGATTAGTAAAGCACTATTTTTAGATTTACCACGGCCAATGACACACGTTTTAAAAAAAGCCAATAAAAGAAGCGTGTATTTTAAGAAAACATACTTTATTTATTCAAAAGAACATCTACACAATCAGAATATCCATATTTTTTAGCTGTATCTGCTAATTTTGACCAATCGTCGTGTGTGAACACACTTTTAAATTGACACAACATTTTAAGACAATCAACCGACCCATGAGTGACGCATTCCTCAAATAACCACAGCTGTACTTTGAATTTACACTCGCCCACTAAGTTGATAAGGGTATCAACATCATCTTCAATGCATGCGTTGTGTGCAATACGGTAACGGCGGAATTGACGCATTCTCGTACACCAAATACGCAAAAGTTTAGGATCGTGCTCTAGCCTGTGGCCAATCTCAGGCATATCGTCATCAACTGTGCAATTGTACGGATTGTACTTATTGATCAGAAGCTTAAACATCGCATAATCTGGAGGCGATCTTTTAAGTGCTGACAACGTCACACAATTTGCGTAAATGCCCCCATCTCCATTGGATGCAGGCATATTCCAAGCTAAAAGGCTTTTAGTGTAGCCTCGTTCAGCAGCAGCCATCGCATATTCAAGGCGAAATTTGTAAATGTCTGATTTTGAAATGGAAAGGCGATCCGTGTTGGCAACAATCACTTCAATGCACGCTGTAGAGTTGGCTACGGTTGCTGCCATATGTTGTGGATATTTAAATTCCATATAGTGATCGACCATAAACTGCACACACTCGGTGCTATTGTTAGTACATGCCAAAGATTTGGCGTTTTCGCTGACAACATTACCACATGTCAACCAAGCACGCAGCCACTCAACATTCATCACAACTGCATTTTCAATGACAGATTTGCCACCTTCGACCTTTGGGTAATCGTTAAATCTGCGAAGTAAATGTCTGAATAGGGGCATCTTTCCACTTTTTGCCGCACTCAGTGCTATTTCAACATTGTAAATGCCACAAACGTCAATACATCCATTGTGCCCAGCCGCAACGGCTGCTTTTGCAGCTTCATATCTAGCAGCCTCGTGAATTACAAATCTCGACTTTACAACCTGCTTTACGTTGTCAGATATACCGGGACTTAAAAACTGAAGTGATTCCCAACATTCGTCAAAACCAGCGTCCCAGATCAGATTGTTGGTAATCTCTCCACCCACCAAACTCCATATGCTAGGTTTGGAGAAATCAGCGGCACCGATGTCCAGTAGATATTTTAAGCAGTCGATGTTTCCATATTTAGCCGCGATTGCCGGAGCTTTGAACGATAATTTGCCATATTTCAGCAGCGACTGCTTAAGTAAACCAACACTGCCTTGCTTTGCATACATCTCTGATGAACTTTCGGTATACGGAGAAGTGGGCAGTAAATCTTCCCTGTGTGTACTCCCGATGTGGAAATCCTGCATTATATGCACCAGTTTGCGCTTCCTCGGACTGGACGATGTTAGTTGATCTGGATTAGCTGGCCGTTTTGTCGGAATTTTCCGCATTGTCACCACAAATTCACGTTTTCCCTCACTGTTTATTTTCATTTCACCACAGGGGCCGAATGTTGCTTGAGTTGCCATCTTTTTTAGAATGAATGAAACTGTAAGACAGCGCCTGCTTTTATATACCTTATCATAAGAGACTGACCTATAAGACGCCTTATCAATTTCCTGTTGTTTTCTTGCAAAGACTCAGATTTTCTTATCACATCCTACGCAAAACCCCCAAGTCACAAGACGCCATGCCATATCTTATCAATTTTTTGTTGTTTTCTTGCAAAGACTCAGCTTTTCTTATCACATCTTACACAAAAAACCCAAGTCACAAGACGCCATGCCATATCTTATCAATTTCCTGTTGTTTGATGCAAACATAACGAGATAAGGAAAGTTGAGTATTTGCACAAAAACAACAGGAAATTGATAAGATTTAACGCTTAAATTTGCGACATAGAAAAGCTCGAGGTTTACATTAAACACCAGGAAATTGATAAGATACAGCGCTTTAACGCTCAAATTTGCGACGTAAAAAAGCTGAGTGTTTGCACGAAATTGATAAGATACGACGTTTTAGCGCTTAAATTTGCCAAGCAGGATGTGATAAAAAAAAGCAGACACAAATGACAAGTCTGATCCACAATACAAGATGGTAAACATTGTTTATTTTTATTTTGCCGCACGGCCAAATGTCGCTTGATTTAACTTCTAGAGTGAATAAAAGCTGAGTAAACAATCGATTTTGTATATATTTTACAGTATCTATAGTCTGACTCACAACGCAAGATGCCAAACATTGATGTAATCGAGGAAATTAGCAGGAAATCTGCAGAGAACTACGGACTTATGTGCGCAGTTCTGGCAAATTTTCACAAGTGTCTTGACTTTGACGCGTTTATTGAGTACGCCGTATCACACGGTGAACTGCAAGCTTTACGGTATTATCTGCTAAATTCACCAATGGCGTCTGCAGATAGTGCCAACAAGTGTGCTGAATTGGGCAATTTGGACGCATTGCAACTGATATTCGATAAATTTGGCAGCATACCGGAGCTTGCTGTTGTCAGCGCTGCAGCCAACGGACACGCAGAGTGCCTACGGTACATATTGGAACGGCGTGATGACACATCAATGGCATGTAAAAATTTAGCGTGCGAACAAGCCGCTAGACGCGGTTATTTGGAGTGCGTCAAAGTATGCAGCGATGGATTAGTGTTGAGCCATGCAGTTGTGTGTGCTGCAGCGGAAAGCGGATGTGTCGACACATTTTCATACACATTAAAGCTATACAAACCACACGTTCATGACCCGTGCGCCAGTGGCTATTTGCAGCAAGTGGCCAAAAAACTGCCACTTTTGATTGTGTGGCAGACACAGGTCGGGATGTTTCCACGGCACGCTTTAAAGTACGTCACATCAGTTGACAACGTAGAAGGTATGCGGTATTTAATGAAACAAGGCTCCATATTTGATCTACTCGACTTTCTTTGCGCAATGAAAACGAAGTGTTTCCGTTTGTTTGTGAAAAGTTTAAAAACACGCGAACACGCACATTACTGTGCGAGAAGTGCGTTTAATATGGGCCGTCTGAATGCCGCTCGAGTTTGTCTAATGTGGCCACATGTGCCCCTTGTAAACCACGTTGAGGAGTGCATGAATTTAAAGGAGTTGTTTGAGTGGTTATTAAAGCACAGAGGGTACAGCGTAGCCGGCGACGAAAACATGTCGAGTAAGGCTTTGTACTATACAATGTGCTATGAGAAACACGATTGCCTGCGTTACTTACTAACAGTCAAACAAGAACCGATTGCTCTACAAGATTTCATTGACGCGGCCAGGTTTAATCATCCAAAGACACTTGAATTGCTATTTTCTCATCAGAAACTGGAGCACCGTGAATATTATAAGATAGCAAACGCAGCCGCAATGGAGTACCGTGACGAGTGTGTTGACATATGCAGCTTTTACAGTGGCGAATCGTTTGACCACTTAAAGAGGTAGTTATATTATGAAGAACATCTGAGCTCTTCTGCGAAATATTGACTATAGTCGACGGGAGCCTGGAAAACCCCGATAAACTCAATGTCAAACATGCTGTTGTATCGAAACACAACCAGTGGATCGAAATTGCTGTCACTGGTGTCGTGTGGAAGGAAGTGAGTCTCGTAATCACTGTATAGTAGCACGTTTATACGAAAAAGATCCTGAATTGCGTAGACATCGACGAGGAGTAGCGGAGATTTCAGAGCTACAAGAAAACGAACGATTGAACGCGAGCTGTCGAGCCGGGCGACGCTTGCAGCTGCCCATTCGACGCATTTGACGGTGAAATTGATTTTTAATTGACGAAATGTACACATTTCTGCAAGTACACTCGTCTTATAAACGTTGAGTAGCATCAGTGAGAAGAAACGACTGAAGTTGGCAAGTGACGGCAGAGATTCCTCATCATAAAGTATCGGACACACAGCAAATCTCAGAAGTTTATCAAATTTTGAATATTTTGTCTGATATTGCCGAGGCAAGTGTATTAATCGCCGATCAGACCGTTGTGGTATCCAAAAA
Source organism: Thermodesulfovibrionales bacterium (assembly GCA_022865525.1). Lineage (GTDB taxonomy): Bacteria > Nitrospirota > Thermodesulfovibrionia > Thermodesulfovibrionales > SM23-35 > JALHSV01. Next base: position 11,664 of record JALHSV010000293.1, on the reverse strand, counting down.
AGTGACATTTCAGTGAGAATCGACACACTTTCTCGTATTTCATCCGCTTGCTGCTTATTAGTTTTGGGACAGCCAATTACGTTCAATTGTTTGACTATTTGATCAAAGCATTCCATTTCACTGCAACAATGAGCGCTAACAAGCTACATCCGTTCCACCGTGCACTACAGACAAACATCGTAGGTGCAGTCGAGAAAATTTACATCCAAAACAACGAAAATCGTCAAAATTTGGGCGGTGGGGCCAAACAGAACCGGAAATTGATCTACTCAGCAATAGCAAACGAGTTTAGAATTTATATCCACAAATTCGCAGTGACTCGGGTGTTTGTGACGCCGCCGGAGAACGAACCGCTCGAGTCGTTTGAGGACGCAAATAACGCAGAGCTCAACCCACCCAGCTCGCATCCATTTTCTGTGGACGAGTTGACTGGGACGTATACGTGTGCACCAGACAGCACCATTGTAGTGCGAGTAAATGACAAGACAACAGAGAACAAACACCAGTTTATTGATGCAGTTTTCCAAATCCTCGTCTCTATTTCTGAGACTGTGTACCAGCCGGCTGAGTATCCGAACCGTACCGCCGGTCCCACAGTTGAGGAGCTAATTGCAGCCGATGACACCAAACGCGAAATTACAAACAGAATAATTGCCGAAATTATGGTTCAGATTGATCAGATTGGCGCATTATTACTGTACAAAAATACCGCAATTAGCAAACATAGCAAGAAGAACATGTCAGAATTGCTAAGCGAGAAGGTGTTTGCCAGATGCACACAAAACATAAAGCCATGCCTGGCGCCGCTAACACGTCCCCTCTGGGAAACGCTGTTTAAGCAGCTCAAGGATCAAATCGCACACACACAGCTGATTGTAGCATTCACATTTGCACAGATGACAAGTGACGCTGCACTTTTGGAGAGAATTACATTCACACACTGGGATCTGCTGCTGCCACCTAACCAAGCACTCGATTTGCAGCACTTTGCAGCTAAGCAGCGCAACACGAGCCGCATTGAATACTACCAATCGGCTGCACCGTTGGCATTTATGCCACTCGAGATTAAACTTAACGGCAATATCTACTCGTGCATCCAATTTGTGGACATAAACTCGGACACTGGCGCACAACAGCAGTACATTTTTGACATTGTTTCAGTATCGGACGTCAAAACCAATGCATTAATGAAGGACTGGTTCTGGAGCGATCGCCTGCAACTACTGGCCGACACAGATTACACAACAATCCGTGTCACGCCCATCAAAAAGTCGGAAGTTGATGCAATTATGACCACTCGCAGCGAATGCGTATTTCACCTGAAGACACGTGGATTTGGAATTGGTACCCACTTCAAATACACAGGCGTCAACAGCAAAAAGCGCACCGTTGTCTCAACTGACGCATAAAACACCACACAAACGCCCATATCTAACACACAATAAAAGGGCAAGATAGCTCGAATTTTTACTATAAAACACACAACTCTCGATTTTTTTATTCAGTCACAAATTTAAAATGGAGCCAGCACTTAACTTTGACATTATTGCAGAAATTAGCAACCGATTGAGCGATAATTATCCATTTATGTGCGCATATTTGGGATTATTTCACAAATGCAAAGATTTTACATCCTTTGCAAAGTACGCATTAAAAAATGGAGAAACACGTGCTGTTTTGTACTATTTGAAAAATTGGACGGTCGACGCGGAACCTTTGGGTGCCGTTTTTGGCGATTATGGATTTACCGACGGGCTTCGTGTGTTATTTGCTCAATATGGCGAACATTCGATTATGTGCTATGCTGCAATAACAGCTGCAGAAGCCGGTCAAACGCAGTGCCTACAGTACATACTGGACGAGACAAATGTGGCAGATATCGAAGTGTTTTCAAACGGAACTATGTGCAGTAGTAGTGAGATAAGCCGTGCATATTGGCCACTCTACTCACCCTTGCGGGAGATGTCAGGTATCCACGCTGCCGAAGAAAGGCAAGTTGAATGTGTCGACGTTTGTGGTGTTTACACCGCAAAAATGGTAGAATCAGCATATAAAAGCGGATGTGATTCTACATTTGCACATGTGTTCAAGCACATGCTGTTGACGCGTCCTCACGATTTTAATAACATCCGCTGCTACCTTTCGCTTTATGTTATAGCATCAGATGTTAAATATTTAAAAATGTACGTGGAAATTATTGGGAAATTACCCACTGTTACACGATATCCTGTGCTTAAATCTGCCAAAGTAAAAACAGATATGACATTTTTATCGTCAGCTGCACACATGTTTTTAATCCATGACGCAATTCGCCAGTCCGCTAAATATTCAAAAACGAGTATGGGACATCTTCGGCAATTTCCCAAGAATTCACTAGGAGATGTGATTAAGTGTGGTAACTTAGAAGGTATGGCATATTTATTGTCAACCGGACACGAGTTTTCAACAGATGACTTCATTTTTGATTACACGACCCCTCGTATGATTGACTGTTTTCGTCTTTTTTTGGCAACGAAATCACCAGATGACGTACAAAAAATCGCTAAATTGTGTGCGTCAACGTCAGCGCTAACGGAATATGTGAATGCATGCGTCGTATTTGACTCTTTTCGCCGCTGAATGCTTTGGTTCGCAATTTTAAAATTGAAAACTACCATGTCCATGTTCGTAGATTTTATATATTACGTGACTTTATAAGACAATGTACAATAAAAAAACATTTTATATACAAATTTGCGTACCGTTGAGTCACATCCCTGATTACACGGTTTTTTATTAAACCACACTTTACGAAGAAATTGAACGTTTTGTAAAAACAGAATATTTATCGTGGATTAGTCATCATTATATGTCTTTGTGAGTGCATCCATCACTTTACTCATTTCCGGAGCGTTGTATTTTGTGACTGTGGTGCTGGAGTGTGCGTGCCCATTTACACTCTGTGCCACGTCAACAAACCCAGATGACAGCAGTTGTGTTGTGGTAAGCGTGCGGAAAATTTTGAGCCCCAACGGGACTGCCGGAGCCTCGCCAATCAACAATGCAAATATTTCTCTGATATTTTTAACAATTGCGCTCGGATGTGACCGGATTAGGCGTCTCGTTGAGTTTTTGTAACCGGTTGTTATAAAATCCTCCACATCATCACGAGATTTACCTCTGCCTTCAAAATACCGGTCCCGGATGGCCAGCGCAGATAAGATAGACGGCAACATGCTGTTGTATAATGTCTGATTTATGTACTTTACTTGTGGAATATGTTGCTTTTTGCCCCTCACTGGCAAAATCCGACCGTTTTGTATGCTGTCCAGGTGTGCAATTGTCAACTGGCCTAGCATACCAGCACGCATTTGTGTGGATGTAACAATGCCGACCGATATGATGGTGTCAAGAGCGGCAGTTGTCATGTCAATCGTTGACATCTCCATTCCTTTGAGATTTGAAAGTGCATTAAGAAAGTACTCGTGCACGGTTCGGATGTGTGGTATGGAATTTGGATGGACCAACAGGGAGTTGTAACTACTACGCTTGTAACCGAGCTTAAAGGGCGTCTGCTCTGAATATCTGTTTTTACCCCGGCGCCTTATTGCACACACCACATTTGACATGTACGCGTCAGAGTACGGTTCTGTAGAATTTTCGCCTATCTTTCGCTTAAAATTTCTCCTTAATAAACCTCCTAGTGCTTCCGGTTCTATTTTATCTATAAATATACCGGCAGCTTCCAGTCTTTTAATGATGCTCTTATCTGTTGCAACCGTGGCCGCACTGAGATTAAAATCCGAAATAAGGTCCGACTCCATGATCTTTGCTAACTACTAAAAATTCGATCATGTTTTGTTAAGTAGCCATACTTTTCAAAAACATCGGCCAGATTTGAGATCTTTGGCATAACTTTGGCGTAAAATCCATCTGGCATAGGATGTTTTATATGGAAAAACAGATCGTAATCCTGTGTATAATTAGACGATGTGTCATCGACTAGCATTGAAAAGTTGATTTTTGACACACCATATCGCTGATTTAGCTTTTTCAGTACGGCACCCAGTCCCTTGTTTTCAGTGGTCAAGGTGGCCGTTCGGTTTCTCGCGAGCACGGTGTGAAATTTGACCTGACACTCTGCCGCCAAATCTGCCATGCTTTCGTATATGTAATCATCGCGACCGTGTGTCCACAGCACTAAATAAGGAAAAATTGACCGATATGCATCAATGTCGTGCCAAATCGAAGCATACAATAGCTTGACATCATCGTCAACGATGGTCAAGTCAAAGTCGAAAACTGCAACGTTGCATGCACCAGGCGATCCGTGATATATTGAGTTGTTGTGAAATGTCCGAAAAGCAGCACTGCATGCTACCAACACCTCATTTGGACATGTCATATATGAAAATTTTAGACAATCGACATAGTGATTAAGCCGTTGTGCCCGTTCAAATTGCCCGTCTTCGTTTGAGCCGATGTACACGTACACACTATAGCACTTTGACTTTCTATTGCTGTCAGCAGTGTCAGTCGCGTTTGCGTCCACTACATGAGTGTATAGCGTTGGCAGCTGGATTTTCAACCCAGTAACCAGTGCGTTTGCGTGACGTGTATATCGCTCAATCGATGCATTTTTATAGATTTTTGTGTACTCCTTCTCGTAGCTGGGTCGTGGGTCACCCAAAAACAACCAACACTCTGTTTGAAATGACATCTCACAGTCTAAATACCAGCGTTGCCATAAATAAGCTTTCGTTCGCGTGCAGTAAGCGTTTCACCAGCAAATAGATCGTCTAAAATCAAAACTTGAGCTGCAGACGGTGCAGTGTGTGCATTTTTTTTAAGTGTAATGGTTACGCGTGCAATTGGCGATTCTAGTCCAAGGCATTTTGCAAGCAGCTTGCCTTCAATTGGAGTAACTGCACGATCCGCGTCATATTCTTCAAAAAACCTAATGACGGCAGCACCCGGCGGAAGTGTGGATAATGTTGTTCTTTGCGAAACACCACCAATAAAAATCGGATTAGAAACGGCCGCCCTACTCAAAACCGTCGATAAATGACTGATTGACTTTATTTTTGTGTTGGAGTAGGTGCGGTCAACAGTGACGCCACATGACGTCGGAATGCGAAATTTGGGATTTTTTGAAAATACTTGACACGATGACGCAGTTGTGCCTCCAGATTTGCTAAAACTCAAATCTTTGTACACCACATACACGGCAACACTATGATTGTTGGGCAACAGCAAGACCGCGTTCATTTTTGTTTTGTAATTTCAATGTCAATAAAGCGACTGGGTTCAATGTTGTTTTCACACGCTTTTCTATCTGAATGATTCTGTAAATTGACCATACATTGGATAACTGACGTTATTAGAGGTTCACTATGTCGTACAATGCGGCTGCCGGGGACAAATGTGAACCTTTGTACCGGAATCTCATTTATAAGAGCCATATTATTTTGCCAATTTGCAGAAATTACGGCCGCAACGTCAACATACAGGCGATTTTTACGCTCTGGCTTCAAGTTTGGTTTCTTTGCGTACGCTTTTACGGCACTGATGCTTGCACTGGCCGGAAACGTCATCACTTTCAGATCAAACAGCTGCAACAGCTGATTGATGACATTGTGGGCATTTTGAGTGGGCAAAAGGGCAGTGACGACACTAGTGATGTATATTTTAAGTGTGGACTTTATCTGGTTTCGTTGTGCCGAATCTGCAGGAATGCCAATATACGCCTGAACAAGTGGCATTTTTAATATTGGGGCCATCGCCGCGATATCTTTCATATTTAGTTCGGATTTACTCGATGGCATTTGTTCAATTGCCAAAATCACTTCATTCGAGAAGGAACCCGGCTGATTTTGATAAATCGCCTCGAGTATTTCACAGTTTGGTTGGTTTTTTTGTATAATCTTGGCATAGTTTTCGCTTGCGCCACCACCCGTTACTAGTCGATTCATCATGTTTGTCTATCAAAAGGCAGGGTATGTGATTATTTCAGAAGTGAAGCTACCTATGCAACAATTGCAACAGTTTCCGAGCTCTATTGGTAATTGGCTGGCTCCTAACCTCCAATATTATATATATGAGCAATATAAGTCCACAAACTGTGGAATGGACGATAAATACATGTATCAAAAAGCAAGTATTGGACAGCTATTGTGCTACGGCACGGCGTTGGTCAATATAAACGGACACGAGGCGGCGTATTATGTGGTGTGTGAAGCGTATGGTTACTCAATGGGAGACCGGGAATTTGTGACGCACGTGCCGGTGTACATGCGAAACACAGCGGTAAAGATGTATTATCCACGCGAATTCAACGTACACATTCAGTTATCTTGTGGCTCGTGCCAGTCGTGCAAATGCGAAACAAGGTGGAATTTTAAAAATGCCCCAGCCGGGCAGTTTTACTGTACAAACTCTGAATGCGCCCTGTTTATTCTACACTCTTTTTCGATTCGTCACTTGGAATTTGGTAAATTCCAACTTACTTTAGATGACATCACCCGAGATTTTAAACCGCCGAACACAGACAAAGATAAAAAGTGTGTGAGATGCGCAACGTGTAGAGTGTGTCGACGCAATACAGACGGAACAAAGTGCAAACTACACTTAAAGTGTCCACACAAACAGAAATCCGCCGGCATCAATTACAAACGACTGAGAAGTACACTGGTGCCTAGCATTTAGTTGACCGCCACTGCAATGCCGGAATTGTCTGCAAATTTGTGTATTTCGTATGCAAATATTGAAAAATCCAAGCAAAGCATACAAGATTTTGAAGAATTACAAAATAAACGCATACAAAGCATAAAAGAAACACAAGATATAACTAAAAACCTAGGGTACAAGCATATTGAAGAACTACACACGGCCATGACTGACGTTAGCTTTCCGACAGTCAAAGAAGCTCGAGACTTTGCTCTAAAAACCCTGACAAATGCCGTTGTGTTGTTGGCTGTGCCGTCAGCCGAATCATTATTGTATGGAGAGGAAATCATAAATCGCACAATTGCCATTCAAGCGCAGACAAACCAGATAAAGAACACACTCAATTCGCATGATCCCAAAAAGCCCGTGCAAGACTCTGCAGGTGAACTGTCTACTCGCAAGATAAACGCTGCGTTGGCAATTATTGACGCAGAAGTGAAAGTTATTAATGAAATGTCAATAAATTATGCTAGAATTCGAAAATGTGAGTCCGAAAACAAAATTTGCTTTCCTGACCCGAAAAATCCCAGTGTATACGACATTAAAGGTGTCATTAGATCGGTTCCGATCAAATTCAGTCAAGAAACTGAAATGTTTATTCAAGATGATGATGTTAGTATGAATTCTTTCGATTTAGAGACGACTTCTCCAGAATTTTCCGACTTCACTTTAGCCGTGAATCAACCAGCGTCAGGGCTTTTCGACATGGATGCGATTACAGCCGCATTTGAAGACTACCTTGCAAATAAAAAGTACGAAGATAGCTTAATGTACGCAAAGATTGAAGACGAATTCACTACAGCATCCAATACACTGAAGGAAGCAGTCATTGATGCTTCCGTTAAATTGGGGACATCCGAATCAGCAACAGTTGAAAGGTTAAAGACACTTATCGGCGAGTATACTAAATTATTGGTGGATGATTCGCAAAATTACATAGATGTTCAGAGGAATGTCAAAATAGCGATTGAACAGTTACAAACTCAAGTAGCGACTGCGTCTGCTGCTGAGGTGGGTATCAAAGCACTGAGGTCATCTATCAACACAGCACACGGCGAAGTGGATACTCTAAACAGTGAAATTACCACGGTAAAAGATGACTTTAACGCGGGATTTCGTCAAATTTTAGTGGAATTATCAAATATTAAAACTGAACAATCAGAAGAACAAGAGCAAGTGCGTCTTAAAAGAGAACCGAGAAAGCGTAGTTCGACAACAGTAAAGAGCGATGCGTCAGTGTTACTGGGCAAAAAGGAAAAAAAACCCGATACCAATCAATAATCTGATAACGAACACAGCTGCAGCCCGATTGATAAAACTCTGTATAAATATCAAAGCTTTCTGTTCATTTGTTAACTTTATTTGTGAAGTAAACATGTATACGAGACTAAATGTGGATTCTATTGAATCGGTCGCCGATTATTCAAGAGACAACTTTGGATTCATGTGCGCATTTTTGAACCTCAGATGGAACCCAACGGATTGGACATTATTTGTTAGATATGCAGTTGAAAATAAAGAAAAAGACGCTCTGACGTATTATTTGATGAATCATGCAAGTATCAATTTCTATATCAGTGAGACGCTTGCCGAGATTGGCGAGTTGTGGGCACTAAAGTTGGTACTTAAGCGATTTGGCCGCCTGCCATATCACGTGTCTAAATACGCTGCACGCAACGGCCACGTGGAGTGCTTGCGTTTTTTATTGGATGCTGTTTATGTCGATCCATCCGGTACGGGCGCAATGACAAATGGAAATTATATGGAGTTTAGACACAAATTTCCAATGCCGTGCATAACATACGCTGAAAGATGTGATATAATCAACTACGGCAACAGACACTCGGCTGCGTCAGTGGCTGTCAAGTGTGGGTACCTGGACTGTTTTAAAATTTGCCACGTTTATACGGCTGAACTGGCAGTTGCTGCAATTCAACGTGGGTTTGACAATATATTTCGTGATATCTTTCGAGAAATTGAAAAGACACACGCTGAGCTGACCAGTATAGCAAAAACGCTAACGTCTGACCTTGATTGCCTGCGCATTTTTTATGACGTAATGGGATCAACGCACTACTCGTGGGCTTATGTTAAACGCAGCACTTTATTGATCGACGATAGCGATTCAGTCGAATATATGGCAGAGCTTGGGGTGATATTCACAGAACGTGACTGTCTTTCGGCTATACGATTCAACGCGAAGGACAGCTTAGCCGTGATGATAGCTTACATCAACCCACCGCATAAAGAGCTGTTGGCGTATGCATTGCGTGCCGCACATCTTAATCACTTTGAGTGTATTATTACAATGGAAATCTTCAACAACGCGGTTGCAATTGCAACAATTGACAATCAGAGGTGGTTTAAACGCATAATTTCACACTACGACCCATACCACACGTCAGCTGATGATGCGTGCGTTGAGCAACTTGAGCGTCTTGTGTGTAAAGATCTATATTTATTGGAAATATGGCACCAATCGACCGGTCGTTTTCCATCTGATGCGGCACGCGACGCTTGTACCGAAAATGATATCGACCGTTTGTCATATATACTAGACAATAGCGGAGTTATCGCTATGTCAGCGTTTGAGCACGCTGCTTTTGTCGGCGCTGCCGAGTGTTTAGCTTTGCTATTGGCGCATCATTCGGCCACGTCAACACATAGACTCAAATGTGCCAATATTTCAGCTAAAAATGGTCATCTTGCCTGCGTCAAGGTATGCGGCGTATACAATGACGTGGTGGCAAATCACGCAGTTGGAAATTTGTCCGCTTTGGACTACATAACACAACAGTACGATTCTAACTGGATGAATGTAATGTTTTAAGTGGAATTTTATCAATCCGGAGAGATTGTAATCAGAAATTTGATAACGATTGTATAAATATCAAAGTTTTTTGTTCATTTGCCAACTTTTTGCGAAATAAAAACATGTCTAAGAGACTAAATGTGGATTCGATCGAATCGGTCGTTAATTATTCAAAAAACAACTACGGTTTCATGTGTGCATTTTTGCATTTAAAGTGGAATCCATCTGACTGGGACCATTTTGTTCATTATGCAGTGGAACACGGAGAATATGGCGCACTAGAGTATTATCTGGTCAATCATCCTGGTATTACGTCACATGTTAGTGGAGCGATAGCTGAGACTGGCGAGTCGTGGGCACTCAAACTGGTAGCTGAGCGATTTGGCCGCGTACCACATTACGCATCTACACAAGCTGCACGTAACGGCCGCTTGGAGTGTTTACAGTTTTTGTTGAGTGTCAATTATGCCGGTCCATCAACTACCCACGCAATAATAAATGAAAATTATCGACCGTTTAAGGGCAAATTTCAAATGCCGTCCACTACATTTGCTGAAAAACGTGCAGTTATCAACTACGGCAACCGGCATAACGCTGCAATGGCGGCCGCGGCCAATGGTCATTTGAAATGTTTAAAATTTTGTGGAATCTTCGAGGTTGAATTGGCAGTGGTTGCAGCTCGCCGTGGTCACACTGACATATTTCGATATGTTATTCGTAAACTTCAAAAAACCCAACCAGAGCAGTGGAGCCGGGAGCTTGATCAAGCTATATCTAAATATCCCTCGTTGATTGGGATGTTGTACCAAGCAACCGGACGGTTTCCCCAGAACGCAGCATATGCCGCATGTACAAGAAACGACACGGATGCTTTGTTGGATATAATCGAGGCTGGTGAACGTATTGACTTTCGAGTATTTCATCACGCTGCGACTGTTGGTGCATCCGAGTGTCTAGAGCTGCTTTTGAAACTCAGACCTGGTGAGCAGCCAAAGCCGAAATTTCCTAAAATGTAAAAATAAATAGACGGATGTTGCAAACATGAATATTAAATAAACGCAAATTTGATGATCACTTGTTGTTTATTCAATTGCGAATTCTTCAACTAAAGCATAGCCGGGCTCGACAGTTATTGGATCTCCTGTGAAGTTGCCAGTAAAAGTGATGTTAACCGATACCGACTGTCCTGATGGAAGAATAAAAAATCCAGAAGATTGGTTAGTAGCATTATCCACTTGGGCGACCTGATTTGACACAAAAACAGTGCCCAGCGTTGGGGTATAGTCACTGGCAGTGGTATAAACGATAAACTGCACCGATAAATTGTAAAACTCGTTCTGTCCTTTGATGTTGCCAATAATGTACGTGATTCTTACTAAGGATTGAGCCGAACCGGCGTTTATTACTCTTAAAACCCCACCATTTCCCGTAAGAACAAGATCATCGGACGGTCTCCATACTTTGACTATTTTTAGTTGGATTGTGTCGAGAATACCAGACAAAGTCGCAGTGTCTGTCGTCAATTCCGCCACTAAATACGATTTTAAGGGGGGAGCAGGTGCGCCCGGTGGCCCATCATTTCCTTGTGGTCCATCGGCACCGTCATTCCCAGGTTCACCTTTTGCTCCATCGGCACCGTCGGCACCGTCGGCACCGTCGACACCGTCTTTCCCAGGTTCACCTTTTGCTCCGTCGACACCGTCATCACCTTTAGTTCCGACTCCCGGTTGACCTTGTGCTCCATCGGCACCGTCGACACCGTCTTTCCCAGGTTGACCTTGTGCTCCATCGGCACCGTCGGCACCGTCATTCCCAGGTTCACCTTTTGCTCCATCGGCACCGTCATTCCCAGGTTCACCTTTTGCTCCGTCGACACCGTCATTTCCTGGTTCACCTTGCGCTCCATCTGCACCGTCATTCCCCGGTTCACCTTTTGCTCCGTCGATACCGTCTTTCCCAGGTTGACCTTGTGATCCATCGGCACCGTCATTCCCAGGTTCACCTTTTGCTCCGTCGACACCGTCTTTCCCAGGTTCACCTTGTGCTCCATCGACACCGTCATCACCTCTAGTTCCGACTCCCGGTTGACCTTGTGCTCCATCGGCACCGTCGACACCGTCTTTCCCAGGTTGACCTTGTGCTCCATC
>JALHSV010000292.1 GCA_022865525.1 Thermodesulfovibrionales bacterium | reverse complement strand
GGTAGAAAGAAATGTTAAAAAGTTTATTCTCATCATCGATACGAGCAGATGTTCTTTCCCTGCTTCTGAACAGTCCGGACGAACAATTCTATATCCGGGAAATTGCAAAACTGCTCAGAAAGAATCCATCCGGGATCAAGCGGGAACTTGACAAGCTTGAACAGTTGGAAATCTTAACCAGTGAGAAGATTGTCAACCTCAAATATTTCCAGGCGAATAAGGAATCACCCCTGTTTTCTGAACTTAAAAACCTCATAACAAAATCCCTTGGCCTTCCTGGCGCACTCAAGGCAGTCCTGAGAGCATCTGGTGCAAAAGCCGCCTTTCTTTATGGCCCCTACGCCGAAGGGCATGACGAGTCCTCCGTTAGCATGTTTGTTATCGGTGCGTTGCCATCACTTACACGAGAATTGAAAAACCTTGAAAAGAGGTTTGATCAAAAGATCGACTGTACAATCATAGATGATGAGGAGTACAGACTCAAAAAGAAGAAAGGAGATGCCAGCCTGAAGAAGGTTTTATCAGGCAAACGCATTGCACTCATAGGACGACTTTGAGCACAGAGCGCCCCGTATTTTTTGAATGAAAAATGCGGGAAGAAAGGGGGTGATTGTTAATGGCAACAAAGAAAGCAGCTAAGAAGGCAACAAAAAAGACCGCAAAGAAGAAATAAGTTTCCCTCTACACGCACGCACACAATTTTTTGGGCTGGGGAAGAAATTCTCCAGCCTTCTTTTTGCGGTCTTCTTAGATATAAAACGCTATCCGGAAGAAAAATTCAAGCTAATTTTGTAACTTACTGAAATATAGTGTTATTTAGGTGTATGCGAGGACCGGTTGCTGGCTCAATTCTGATTCCAGCTCCCAGTATTCAGGGCACGAGAGGAGTTTTTTCAGAAATTTCAGATTTGTGGTGTGCCCGGACTTATTCGCTATAATATGGCCGTGAATAGGGAACCCTAATAAGGATAGATCTCCTATGAGGTCAAGTATCTTATGTCGGACGAATTCGTCTTTGAACCGCAATGCTGTAGAGTTCATAATACCTTTGTCACCCAGTATTATGGCATTGTCAAAGGAACCACCCCGTGCAAATCCATTCGCTTTCAGATATTCAACATCCTTGAGAAAACCGAATGTTCTTGCCGGAGCAATCTCAACGACAAAGTTCTCCTCAGTAAGATCAATACTCAGCTTTTGCTCGCCAAGAAAATGGTGATGAAACTGGATCCTGTATGTGATACGTCTTCCTTCAAAAGGGAGAGCTGCTATCTCGGCATGACCATCTGAGAGTAAGATGGGGGTCGTGATTCTTATGAATGGCCTTTTCTTGCTCTGTTTTGCAATCCCGGCCTCAAGAATCAGCTGTGTTAACCCGACAGAGCTTCCGTCAAGGATAGGAATTTCAGGACCATTCACTTCGATAAAGGTATTATCTATGCCAAGACCGGCGAGTGCAGCGAGGATATGTTCAACAGTTCTGATTTTCGCGCCGTTATACCCAATTGTTGTAGCGAATGCGGTATCAGTAACTGCGTTTACGGACGCTTTAATGAGTGAATCCTTGTCCTTTCTTACGAATAAAATGCCTGTATCCCGTGGTGCCGGCTTCAGACAGACACTGGAATGCCGGCCGGTATGCAAGCCGATACCTTCAAAGCTCACTTCCTGTTTTACTGTTCTTTGTAAACGCATCATGATTGTATGATTAAATATAATAAAATTACGTGAAGCTCTATTATAGTTTGCAAATATAGTGCCAGCGTAACGATGAGAAAAGAGCTCTCCTCATGCAATAAGACAGATATACAGAAAATCGGCTTCAAAGGTGATGTATCAGGAAAGAGCTAAAGTATTACTTTAATGTAATGAAAAAATGATAATGAAACTTTGTGTTGACTGCTGACAATGGTGTGTGGATTATTTAACACAGTAGAATATCCTGCACTGATTCAATATGGTACAATTGAACGGTTAGCTATGCCGGAAGGAAATACAGGATATCCATTATGATTGGAATCATTGGCGGCAGCGGCCTCTATGATATTGAGGGAGTTAATCTGAGAGAAGTGCGGCAGATTATGACTCCCTACGGAAGTCCTTCTGATGCCTATCGCATTTTTGATTTCTCGGGAAAGGATGTCATTTTCCTTCCGAGACACGGTTCTTCACACAGCATTCCACCGCATAAAATCAATTATAAAGCCAATATATGGGGTTTTAAGGAACTCGGGGCAGAAAGAATAATATCACTTGGCGCTTCAGGAGGCATTCGCCCTGCTATGGTCCCCGGCTCCATAGTGCTTCTCGATCAGATTATCGACCTTACAAGCGGCAGGGATACAACCTATTATCATGGGGAAGAGGGGGTTATCCATATAGATTTTACTGAGCCATATTGCCCTGATTTACGGGAAGCCCTTGTGAAGGGCGGAATAAAATCCGGGATATCACTGCATAAATCAGGCACGTATGTGTGTGTGAATGGGCCGAGGCTCGAGACGAGAGCGGAAATAAAAAGCTTTTCTCTTTTGGGGGCTGATGTTGTCGGAATGACAGCCATGCCTGAGGCATCGCTTGCGCGCGAGGCAGAACTTTGCTATGCAGGAGTGAGCGTTGTCACCAATTTCGCCGCAGGAATGAGCGGGAAAAAATTGACCGTAACAGAAGTTATCAGTACTATGAATATATCCGCCATTCATCTCAAAACCCTGTTGAAGGAAACGTTCCATCTCATTCCTGCCAAAAGGGGATGTGCCTGCAAAGAATCCCTGAGAGAAGCGAAGGTATAATAGTTTATGGAGACGATCCTTGTTGTGGAAGATAAAGAATCGATGGCAGCGATGCTCAAAGAGACCCTTGAGGCCGAAGGCTACAAGGTCATTCCAGCCAGAGATGCAGCGAAGGGCATCAAGTATCTGAAAAACGGCAAGATTGATCTTGTCCTGACAGATCTGAAACTCCCCGACAAGAACGGTATCGACGTTCTGAAGGCATCCAAGGAGGAGAATCATCTTACCCCGGTTATTGTCATGACTGCATTCGGTTCAGTTGAAGCAGCTGTGTCTGCTATGAAAGAAGGAGCCTTTGACTTTATCACCAAACCTTTCGATACCGATCACCTGATCATACTCATAAAACGCGCTCTCGAGACCCAGCGTCTTGTTACAGAGAATATCCTGCTCAAAGAGGAGGTTTCGTCGAGATTTGGCCTGCCGGGGATTATCGGGAAAAGCAGGAACATTGTTGATGTTGCGCAGATTGTTCAGAAGGTCGCTGCTACCAAGACGACAGTGCTGATCCTTGGTGAAAGCGGTACCGGTAAGGAACTCTTTGCACGAGCCATTCATAATCTCAGCAGCCGGAAGCACTATCCATTTGTACCCATTAACTGCGCTGCGATACCGAAAGCCCTTCTTGAATCAGAACTTTTCGGACACGAAAAGGGTTCTTTTACCGGTGCAGACGCCAGAAAACTGGGCAAATTCCAGCTCGCCGACAAGGGAACGATATTCCTCGATGAAATCGGCGATATGGATCTTTCGATCCAGGCAAAACTTCTCAGGGCAATTGAGGAGGGAGAAATTGAGCGGGTCGGAGCAATAACGTCCATAACACTTGATGTGAGGATTGTTGCGGCAAGCAATAAGGACCTTGAAAAGGCAGTTGAAGAGAAAAAGTTCAGAGAAGATCTCTTTTACCGGTTAAATGTATTTCCTGTCAGGGTTCCACCGCTGAGGGAGAGAAAGGGAGACATACCTCTGCTGGTCGAATATTTTATCAATAAATACTGCAACGAAATGAAGACGCCTGTTAAGAATGTCTCGAAGGAAGCACTCGATATACTTATGGGATATCACTGGAAGGGAAATGTCAGGGAACTGGGAAACACGATAGAGAGGGCGGTCATTCTCTGTGATGGTGAAGTGATCACCCCCGATCACTTCATTCTCAGCAAGGAAGTTGTATCGGGGCCTGTCACAGCTTTTTCGTCTACTGAGGGCACACTCGAATCTGTAGCGAAAGAGGCTTTACGAACTGCTGAAACAAAGCGAATCAGCAGCGCGCTTCACGAGACGAGAGGAAACAAAAGCAAAGCTGCGGAAATCCTTCAGGTGAGTTATAAAACCCTGCTTACGAAGATCAAAGAGTATGGCATCGAGTCTTGACAGTATATTTCCCTGAGCATTATCATAAAACTGCAGTTGTAATCAAAGCAGGAGAAATATCTTTCCAGGGGGGGTAAGGTGTCCGGACATTCCAAGTGGGCTCAAATCAAGCATAAAAAAGCGAGTACCGATGCAAAGAGGGGAAAGGTCTTTACAAAGCTTGTCAAGGAAATCTCTATAGCTGCGCGTCTTGGCGGAGGAGACCCCACAGGAAATCCACGGTTGCGAACTGCCGTTGACAAAGCCAAAGAAGTCAATATGCCGGGTGAAAATATCAAGCGGGCGATCATGAAGGGCACGGGCGAACTCCCCGGGGTTTCTTATGAAGAAACGTTTTACGAGGGATATGGTCCCGGTGGCGTTGCCATACTCCTTGAGGTTCTCACAGATAACAAGAACAGGACGACTCCTGAAATACGGCATATTATGTCCAAAAATGGCGGGAATATGGGTGAAGCAGGGTGCGTATCCTGGATGTTTGAAAAGAAAGGATATATTCTCGTCGAGAAGACAAAGACTGATGAATATACCCTTATGTCCGTTGCGCTTGAAGCAGGTGCTGACGATATGAAGAACGATCCGAAAGAGGACAACTTTGAGGTCGTCACAGCACCTGAGAATCTTGGAAAGGTGAGGGCTTCCATCGAGGAGTCCGGCATCCCTGTATCTTTTGCAGAGGTAACCATGTTACCGAAAAATTATGCGACTATTGATGAAAAACACGCTGAACAGATGATAAGACTGATCGAAGCCCTCGAAGATCATGAGGATGTTCAGAATGTCTACACAAACTTTGATGTGCCTGAAGAGGTAATTGCCAAGGTTGAGAAGTAGTATGAAAATTTCCATCCGGGCAACCTTCAAGAGGAGGTTTATTGCCGGTCTCCTCATATCAATACCGGCTATTATCACCTTTCTCGTCATCTGGTGGCTTTTCAAGTTTCTTGATGGTTTCCTGGAACCTCTTTATTACAAAATTCTTGGTTATCACGTGCACGGCCTCGGTTTCATCTCGACTGTCGTCCTCATATTCATCGTCGGCATCATATCAACAAACGTTTTCGGCAGGAAGATTATCGAATCCTTTGAACATCTGATACTCAAAATTCCGGTCTTAAAAGGGATATATATGTCAGTGAAACAGCTTGTCGACGCCTTTTCTCCTGAAAGTAAAGTGTCGTCATTTAAGAAATTTGTCATTGTTGAATACCCGAGACCTCATGTCTATGCATACGGATTTCTTACGAAAGAGTGTGTTATGAGAACCTTACAGGATCAAGAGGAGACGAATCTGAAGGCAGTGTATATCCCCACAAACCTCATATACTTCGGCGACATAGCTCTTTTCCGTGATGAACATATCTTTTTCACCGATATCCCGATAGAAGACGGGATCAAGATTATCCTCTCAGGCGGGATTGCAACACCGTCGAAGATATCCGAGGTGAAAGGGTGAACCTGGCCGGCATTGTTTTGGCCGCCGGTCTCGGAAAACGGATGAATTCATCCCTGCCCAAGGTTCTCCATACACTGCATGGTGCACCTATGCTGCAGTATGTTGTCGATACGCTGCAAAAGTTAAAACCGGAAAAAATCATTGCTGTCATCGGAAAACATGCCGGTCTCATCAGGGCTTCCATGCAGAACCCAGGCACACTGTCCTATGTCGAACAGAGAGAACCAAAGGGGACGGGGGATGCACTTTTACAGGCTGTACCATATCTAAAGAACTTTCACGGCACTGCGGTTGTTGTCAATGGTGATACCCCATTGATAACTGAGAAAACAATCAGAAAATTTCTGACACAGCACAGGAGGAAAAAACATGTCCTCTCCCTCCTTTCATTTATTGCCGCCGACCCTGGTTCGTATGGGAGGATCATGAGAGACAAGCAGGGAAATGTCATGTCAATCGTGGAAAACAGGGATGCAACAGCAACGCAAAGCGAGGTCCGCGAGGTAAACAGTGGTGTCTATGCGATCGAGTCGAAAGCTTTGCGCCTTCTCAAAGAGATAAAAATGAATAAGGCAACGGGAGAATATTATCTGACCGATATTGTGCATATTGCCAGAGATAAAGGCATGGCGATAGATGCTTTCTGTATAGGCTCTGAAGACGAATTCATAGGGGTAAATACTCGGCAAGATCTTGATAAAGCAGGATCTCTGATGAAATTCAGGATTATAGGGAAATGGTGTGATCATGGGGTTACCTTCATCGATGCCGGCTCGGTATTTATTTCTGCAAACAGTCTTATCGGACAGGGAACGATTATCTATCCGAATGTGCATATCGAAGGGGCTACGAAGATCGGCAGGAGGTGTGCAATCTTCCCGAATGTAAGAATTCTGGATAGCATAATAGAGGATGATGCAACGATCAAGGATTCAACACTTATAGAAAAGTCGATTGTCAAAAAGAAAGCATCAGTTGGCCCTTTTGCTCACATACGACCCGGTTGCACAATCGGCGAGAATGCAAAGATAGGGAATTTTGTTGAGGTCAAGAATGCAATGATTGGTCCGGATACAAAGGCTTCGCACTTGTCATATCTCGGAGATGCAAAGATAGGGAAGGGTGTGAATATCGGGGCAGGCACCATCATCTGTAATTATGACGGATTTAAAAAACATATTACGTCCATAGAGAACAATGTTTTCATAGGAAGTGATTCACAACTTATTGCCCCGGTTACGATTGGCCAGGGGTCCATCGTCGGTGCTGGTTCCACAATAACAAAGGATGTTCCTGCAAACGCCCTCGCGCTGAGCAGGGTCGAACAGACAAATATTGAAAACTGGACACTGAGGAGAAAAAAAAGTAGACAGTATGTAGTAGACAGTAAACAGCAAAGAGGTAGTAGACAGTATGTAGCAGACAGTAGGCAGGAAAAGAGAAAAACAAAGACAAGGCATAAAGATAAGGATTAAGGATATAAATTAAAGGTGAAGACAAAATTGGTGGACATGAGAATAACAGATGGCATTAAGGGAAATGGATTTAGGTCAATTTCACCTGTCTACTATCTACTGTCTACTGTCTGCAGGTTTCAGGTATGTGCGGGATAATCGGCTATATTGGCAGCAGGAATGCAATACCGGTAGTCCTTGATGGACTGAAACGTCTCGAATACCGGGGATACGATTCTGCGGGGGTAGCGTTTTTCGCAGAACGGGGCATTGAGGTGAGGAGATGTTCGGGCAAGATACAGGAACTTGCTTCACTCCTCGAATCAGAAAATCCCTTCAGCCATACGACAATAGGACACACGAGATGGGCAACGCATGGCAGGCCTTCCGAGGAAAATGCCCATCCTCACCGGTCGAATGGTATTGTTCTGGTGCATAACGGGATCATAGAAAATTATTTATCCCTTAAGAAAATGTTGCTGGGAAAAGGATATACGTTCACGTCGGAGACGGATACCGAGGTTCTCTGCCATCTGATTGAGAATTATGCACGGAGGTATCCTCTTGAAGATGCGGTAAGGGAGGCACTGAAAGAGGTTAAGGGATCATACGCCATTGCTGTTATTAAGGAAGAAGATCCCGGCAAAATTGTTGGGGTCAGAAAAGACAGTCCTCTTGTTGTTGGAGTGGGCAATGGAGAATTTTTTATCGCCTCTGACATTCCCGCGTTTCTGAATTATTCAAGAGATGTCATATTTCTGAATGACGGGGAAATGGCAGTCCTTACCAATCAGGGAGTCAGTGTTTTCGGAAGCGACGGGTCTCCTCTCAAGAAGGAGATACAGACGGTCTCATGGAGCCCGTCAATGGCTGAAAAAGGCGGGTTCAAGCATTTCATGTTAAAAGAAATCTATGAACAGCCAAGGGCGATTGCCGATACCTTGAGAGGGAGGTTGAACGCTGAACGAGGGGACGTTTATATGGAGGAATTTGGTCTCAATGAAGACATGATAAACCGTTTTCAGAAAATCTTCATTGTTGCCTGCGGCACGTCATTCCACGCAGCACTTATCGGGAAATACATGATAGAACGTGTTGCAAGAATCCCTGTTGAGGTTGACATTGCATCAGAATTCCGCTATCGGCGCCCGCTCATCGGGCCGGGTGACCTCATGATCATCATCACACAATCCGGGGAAACAGCCGATACCCTTGCGGCCCAACGGGAGGCTAAAAAGCTCGGCGCATTCGTACTCAGCATCTGCAATGTTGTTGGGAGCACGTCTTCACGGGAGGCTGATGCGGTGTTTTATACGCATTCAGGTCCCGAAATCGGCGTTGCCTCCACCAAAGCCTTTACAA
This sequence comes from Thermodesulfovibrionales bacterium, assembly GCA_022865525.1. Lineage (GTDB taxonomy): Bacteria > Nitrospirota > Thermodesulfovibrionia > Thermodesulfovibrionales > SM23-35 > JALHSV01. The sequence goes on along the minus strand of JALHSV010000292.1, from coordinate 3,633 downwards.
CCCAAATTATTGCACTTTGCCTCTTTACTATTGGTGTCGGCAAAATACGGGGTACACTCTCGGAGGATGCATCAAGGGATTTCGTGGAGGAACTCCTGACAATCCCCGGGAAAGTCGAGGAGACGTTAGGTTTGGATGAAATGATAAGAATAATCGCAAAGGATTATTGCAAAGCATCGGATTTTCTCTATCTCGGAAGGGGTCTCTGCTATCCGGTTGCACTCGAAGGTGCGCTCAAATTGAAAGAGATCTCATATATCCATGCAGAAGGATATCCTGCAGGGGAGATGAAACATGGCCCGATAGCATTGATCGACGAGGAACTCCCGGTTGTTGTTTTTGCACCGCATGATATCCTCCATGAAAAGATCTCTTCAAACATCCAGGAGGTGAAAAGCAGGGGGGGGAAGATTATCACCATCACAGACCGAATTGACGATCAGGTCTGCACATTTTCTGACAGGTGCATATCTGTTCCGCCGTCTAACCAGTATCTTACGGCATTATTAATGGCTGTGCCTGCTCAGTTACTTGCATATCATATCGGCGTCTTCAGGGGATGTGATGTGGATCAGCCACGGAATCTTGCAAAGAGTGTTACTGTTGAATAATCTTAGGGCAAAGGCTTTTGGAATTTCCCGAATAGTATGGGTGACGAAAGAGAAACGCTCAGGAAATTGCTGAACACCGGCAGTGTTATAGATTTCGTTAACACAAATCTGTTAACATGAAAACATCAAAGGAGATACTCATGCATGACCTGAATCCCCAGCAAAAAGAAGCCCTTATGTATATCAGCAGCCCTTTGCTTGTGTTTGCAGGTGCGGGGAGCGGTAAAACGCGGGTTATTGCTCACAAGTTCTCATATCTGAACAAGGTGAAGAAGATCCCTACGGATTCAATCTTTACCGTGACTTTTACCAACAAGGCAGCCAATGAGATGAAGGATCGTATCCGGAGTCTCCTGGATAAAGATCTGAACGGTGCATGGATCGGTACCTTTCATTCACAATGCAGCAGAATACTCCGCAGGGAGATCCCGGCGCTTGGATATGCGAATAATTTTTCGATCTATGATGAGGATGACCAGTGTACCCTCATACGGCATATTCTGAAAGAATTCAAGATTTATGAAGCCCTCGCTAAGGGAATTGTTTCACGTATCAGCTTTTTAAAGTCTTCCCTGATCGGCCCTGAGAAATTTCTCGCTTCAGGAGACGGATTCGGTTTTGATGAGAAACTTGCGAAGGTATATGTAAGGTATCAGGATGAACTGAACCGGAGCAACGCGCTTGATTTTGATGACCTTATTATGCTGACGGTGAAACTGTTTACTGATAACCCAAAAATTCTCGGGAGATATCAGCAGAAGCTCTCATATATTCTTGTCGATGAGTTTCAGGATACGAACTTTGCGCAGTATTATCTGCTGAAACTCCTTGCATCCTCTCACAAAAATATCTGCGTTGTAGGCGACGATGACCAGAGTATCTACAAGTTTCGAGGTGCCAATGTAAGCAACATCCTGAATTTCGAACATGACTTTCCCGGTGCAAAACTGATCAAACTGGAGCAGAACTATCGTTCAACGCAGCATATCCTGAACGTATCGGGTGCAGTTATTTCACGGAACCTCCGGAGGCAATCCAAAAAGCTCTGGACAGAGAGAGGCTCGGGGGAAAAGGTACATTTTTGCTGGTTCAGGACGTATGAAGATGAAGCCAGATGTACTGCCAAGGCAATTAAGGAATACTACCTGAAAGGGGCTTACAATTACCGGGATTTTGCAGTATTGTACCGTGTCAACCTGCAATCAAGGGCTCTCGAAGACGCCATGCGTGATGAGGGGATCCCCTACCGTATTCTCGGCGGTATCAGCTTTTATCGGAGGAAGGAAATCAAAGATATTATCGCTTATATGCGTGTCGCCTTCAACAGAGGGGACAATGTGAGTTTCAGGAGAATTATCAATACTCCTCCACGGGGAATCGGGGCAGCAATCCTGAACAGAATAGAACAGGATGCAAAGAAAAAATCCCTGTCCCTGTTTGATACGGTGAAAACAAACCTTCGCGGAGATCATTTCACCCAGGCAGTTAAGGCAAAGCTTGCCGATTTTATCAAGATGATCGAACGGGTCTCTTCTGCAAAGTATAAATCCGCAGCCGATATGGTGAGGACTATGTACGAGAAATCCGGTTATGCAGAGGTTCTCGATGAAGAGCGGGTAAAGAATATTGAAGAGCTTATTTCTTCGGCAGGGGGCATGGACATCAAGGAGTTTCTTGACCGGGTATCTCTGATAACCAGCTTTGATGATACATGCGGCGAAGAGTGTATTTCTCTCATGACATTGCATAATGCAAAGGGTCTCGAATTCCCGGTTGTTTTTATTATCGGGATTGAGGAGGGAGTTCTCCCCTACTTCAAGGCAATGAAGAACGAGGAGGAGATTGCCGAGGAGCGCAGACTCTTCTATGTCGGAATGACCCGTGCTAAGGATGTTTTATGGCTGACCGGAGCCACCAAGAGGAGATTGTATGCGAAATTCCAGGACCAGGAACCTTCGCGGTTTCTGAGAGACATCCCCAGGGAATGGTGCCACTGGATTGACAAGATAAGCGGACACCCCGCAGTAAAGGTAACGCATGTGAAGAAAGACGGTCATCTCAGGGACGGCTTCTCATTTTATAATGCAGGATGCAGGGTGAAACACGCGGCCTGGGGCATAGGAGTTGTTCGTGACTGTTACGGAGACGGAGACGATCAGAAAGTGATGGTTAACTTTCCCAATTTTGGCGTAAAGAGACTTGCTGTCAGATTTGCAAACCTTGAGAAAATGTAGCTCATCACCATGAAAATAATCAAAGATGAGATTGAACATATTGCGCTCTTAGCCAGGCTCTCCCTTTCGGAAGAAGAGAAGGAAATGTTCGGTTCGCAGCTCAGCAAAATTCTTGATTACATGGAAAAACTGAATGAGCTCGACACGAAGACTGTTCAGCCTACATCCCATGTCCTGTCTTTGCATAATGTTATGAGGGATGATCTGCCAAGGCCGTCAATCCCAAGGGATGACGCTCTCTTGAATGCCCCGGTACATACTGAAAAATTCTACCGGGTACCGAAAATAATAGAATAACAGGTCGGAGAAGAAGATCATGTTACGCTGTATACTCAGGGCAAAGATCCATATTGCTACGGTTACTGAATCGAATCTTTCTTACGAGGGCAGTATTACCATAGATGAAGCCATAGTCAAAAAGGCCGGAATACTCCCATATGAACAGGTGATGATCAGCAACCTGAATAATGGAGAACGGTTCGAGACGTATGTGATACCGGGTAAGAAAGGCGAGATCTGCCTGAACGGCCCCACAGCGAGAAAAGGCGTTGTCGGAGATAAAATCATCATCTTCTGTTACAGTTATGTTGAAGATAACAAACTGAAAGGCTTCAAGCCCAAAATCGTCCGCCTCGACGAAAACAACAAAATCCTCACTGTTCTATAGTATTCTGACCGGCAAATTGTCACGCTAAAAATTCATTTGATTTTTCCTATCTTTCCTTCCCAAAATGCAAAATCTTCATTAGATTATTTCAGTAACCATTCTGTTACTGTTTTTTGTGCCC
>JALHSV010000291.1 GCA_022865525.1 Thermodesulfovibrionales bacterium | reverse complement strand
GTTCCGTGGACAAAGAAGATACCGGATCCAAACAGGCCGGGATATGAGATGGAAGTCCCGGACCCGGATAAACCGGGGAAAGAAATGTCATGTATGAGCTGTCATGATCCGCACAGTTCTGACTATAAAAAGCTATTTCCTGTAGCAAACATTTGTGCAAAATGTCATAAATATTTATAGAAGAGGTGATATGAGCATAAAAAAAATAGCACTACTTGCAGCAAGATGTTCCATCATCGGCATGCTGATATTAGCTTTTCTCTCCTGTGCTCCGCCATCTTCAGTGATTATGCCTGACAAGCCGGCTGGCGACTATGTCTGGCCTAATCCACCGGCAACGCCAAAGATCAAGTGGATCACAAACTGGTCCAACCGGTATGATTTTGGGAAGCCAAGCCAGGTCATGGAATTCCTGATCGGCAAAGAACGCGTGGAACAGCTCAGGAGACCCAATAGCGTTGTGACAGATGCTGCCGGAAACCTTTATGTCGCTGACTCAGAATCCCATATTGTATTCGTTTTTGACCAGGAAAAGAAGGCGATGAGGTTTATCGGTATCAGAAGACTTGGTTTTCCGATCGGGTTAGCCGTCAACAATAAAACCGGCATCGTTTACGTTTCTGACTCGCAGCAGGATAAGGTGTACGGATTTGATAAAAATACAGACGATATCAGAATAACGATCGGCGGCCCCGGTGAATTTAAAAATCCGTCCGGCATGGTTTATGATGAAAAATCCGACAGGCTTTATGTTGCAGATACGCAAAACCACGCAGTGAAAGTCTTCGATCAGGACGGAAGACCTCTCTTCACCATCGGTAAACGCGGTACCGAAAATGGAGAATTTAATTTTCCAAGCTATCTTGCAATGGATAAAAATGGGATACTCTATGTTGTCGATTCATTCAATTTCCGGGTGCAGATGTTTGACTCAGACGGAAATTTCCTGAAAAAGTTTGGTAAACCTGGCGATACATCCGGCTACTTCTCCAGACCAGCAGGTATCGGTGTAGACTCAGACGGCAATATTTATGTCGTGGACACCTCATTTAATAATTTCCAGATATTCAATAATGACGGGAAATTATTATTGTGGATAGGAAGTACGGGGAGAAAACCGGGTGAATTCTATCTTCCTTCAGGATTGTATATCGACAATCAGGACAGAATCTATGTATCTGACACCTTTAATCAAAGGGTCCAGGTATTCCAGTATTTAAAGGACAATAAATAGCATAAGATAAATACTTTCTTTATAGCATTACTTTTCACTTGCCGGGCAAATAGCCTGAAATTTCACAAGTTCTTCACAAATTTTCCTTTATTTTCCTTTATTTCCGCAAGCTATATTTTTATAATATTTGTAGGAATTATGAAATAATTCTCTGTGGGCGGTAACGTATGACTTGATACTATTGTCGCAAGATAAGCTGTAATAAAAACAAAAAACACATTGTGGAAACATGGAAGAGGTTGCGCAGCAATCTAATAATAGTGGTTTGCCTGGACAATTTTTGGTTCTCAATCATAATGCTTATTGTCATGCGGTGCATTAAACAACGGGGAATTGAGCGGAGGATTTCTATTTCATGAGGCGTATCAGCCTTACCTGTATGATATCAGTGCTCATCACGGTCACTTCATTCTTTGCCTTATCAGAGGTTGCCGTCGCTCAAATGCGCGAGGAATATCCGACCAGGTTCCGGCTCTTCGGCGTTGTTGAATTGAGTTACCGTAATTATTATGTCGAGACAACTTCAGGCCGCTATACGATAGACAGGAGTAACCAAACATTTCGTCAGTATTACAAAGCTGGGGTGGAAGGGTTTATTTACCATCCGAGACTGGCTATTTTTTCCGCTTCGATATCGTATAACGATACAAGGTTTCATCCGGAAAAGGGTCAGAACGTCACGACCAGCGATATCGGTTATGATATTCTGACAACGTTGCTGCCATACAGGCCCGTGGCTTTCGACTTCTATGCAAGAAAGATTGACTACACATTTAATTACGCAGGCGACCCGGTTGATACATCCTCCCTGCTCTACGGCGCCCGCTTGCGCATGCACAAGAGGAACTGGCCGAGTATCCGGCTTGAATATTATCGCTGGGAGTATGACCTTCTGCGTTATAAGACTACAACAGAAAAACGAATAGAAGACAGATATATCCTTGATGTCCGCGGGAGTTTCAGCTTATGGGCTACAAAATATCAGCTCTACGTCGATTATTTGAGCCTCTCTCTGCCTGAATTTGAAGACAATATCCTGTCTGCCCGTCTAAGCACGAACAGTATCTTGAGAAAATCCATTTACTGGTACAACTGGTTCTCCTATGTGAAAAGTGATTTCTACAAACTGGTCAATTTTTCAAGCAGCCTGTATTTTCCATCCGGAAGACGCTTTCAGCACAATTACCTGTATGAACATCTGCGGTCTGAAAGTACACTGAGAGGCAACGAAGAACTGGGCATTGAGAATAAAACCATAGAATTGAAGACTGAAAGTGTTGTAGGTTCCTGGGGTTACCGGTTTACCGAGAGATTGACAGGTTCCTTATCACTCAGATACACAAAGAACGATCTAAACGGAACCAAATGGGACGCTGAGGGCGTCTCTGCGAGCCTATGCTACGGGCGACCTATTTCCTGGGCGCGTTTTTCGTCGTATTACAGACTGTTCCTGCGGACAGACGAACGGAGAGGTGATTTGAATGAACACATCTTAGAGATCAATCTTTCCACGAGCCGGTTTCGCTGGGGGCTTCTCTACGCACGATATTATTTCTCGTATATCGATGAGACTCAGAAGTATTTAGAGCGGACAGGTGCAGATGACTTCTTTGATGAAGAAGAGGTCTTTCTGAAAAGGACAGCGAAGACCTATATCAATTCAATCAGTTTAGGGGTCAGGGGCAGGTTACCCGGCCGGGCAATGGGACGTGCTTACTGGAATGCCGAAGCTGAATATTTTCAATCGGATACATCCGGGGAAAGGCCAAAAAGGTCTTCTGAAGACGATATTTTGGAGGGGGATATATCGCAATATGAGAAATATGAATTGAAAGTCAGGCAGTTTGAACTGACAGGAAGCATTTTCTATCCTCTTCGGCGGGGGATAGTCCTCAACTTCAGGACAAGCTATTTGACCGGTGAGACGAATAACAGAAGCAGGACGTCATATTATTATGAAGGTACCGTCACCTATCCTGTCTCGCGCAGGTTTGGATTCCTGGCATTGTGGAGGCATACGTGGACGCAGATTGAAAGCTATACGGACAGGGAGGAAAGACGCTTTGAGCTTAAAGCGGATTACAGGCTCGGAAGGACGAATGTTTCATTTGAGGGATGGTTGAGAAAAATTATTGCTGATGGTGAAAGACTGGATAGAATTCTCTATTTGAGAGTCCGGAGAGCAATATGATCCGTATCTTCAGGATAAGACTTGCCAGGGCTTTTTTCCACGTCGTCATGCTTGTATGCATAATCGGAGCATGTGCATCCCCTGAGCTCATGATGCAACTTGATTTTTTTGCGGATGAATCTGCATCCACTCTGCAATGGCCACCGCCACCTCAAAAACCGAGAATTCTTTATCTGGGTTCTATCAAGGATCCGACTGACACAGAGAGAAAAGAATCATGGTTCAAAAAAGTTATAAGCAGCGTATTCGGATCTGAAAGAGATATGTATACCATGCTGAGGCCCTACGGTGTTTATGCTGACACAGACAGAGTTTATGTTGCTGATCCGGGATCAGGCAGACTCCATGTATACGATAGAAGCCGGAAAAGCTATTTTGCCTTTGAGAGGTGGGGAGAGGAAGACCTCATTTCCCCGATAGGCATCGCTGTTGATGAAAATGGGAATATGTTCATATCAGATTCTGTACTGAAACAGGTGCTCGTATTCGACAGAGAGGGGAAATATCTGCGCGCAATCGGGCCACCTGACATGTTCAAAAGACCAGCCGGTATTGCACTAAACGATGCCGGGCTTTACGTCGTGGACACCCATGGCCACAAGGTACTCGTATTATCACAAACCGATGGCAAACTGTTATTCAGTTTTGGTAGGCAGGGGACAGAACATGGCAATTTCAATTATCCAACCAATGTCTTTGTAAGCAGCGAAAAACTCATCTATGTGACTGACTCGATGAACTTCAGAGTGCAGGTTTTCAACCCGGACGGGAGCTTCCTCACATCATTCGGGAAACCCGGCGACGGCTCCGGGAATCTTTCAAAGCCGAAAGGAATTGCTGTTGATTCAGAAGGGCATATTTATGTTGTGGATTCTCATTTTGACAATGTGCAGATATTTGACAGAGATGGGAATTTACTGCTTGTCTTTGGCGGCCCCGGGAACGGAAAGGGCGAATTCACCCTCCCCGCTGGTATTTACATCGATAAACTCGACAGGATTTATATCGCTGATTCGTACAACAGGCGGATTCAGATTTTTCAGTACGTGAAGGAAGAGAAAGAAAAGGTTGCAAAGTAATCAAACATCAATACATACTAATTATAGTAGAAAGTATTGTTTTGTCATTGTCCGGCTTTACCGGACAATCCATGGTTCGACAGGCTCACCATGACATTTGTCACCCTGAGCCTGTCGGCGTATGTCATCCTGAGCTTGTCGAAGGATGACATGT
>JALHSV010000290.1 GCA_022865525.1 Thermodesulfovibrionales bacterium | reverse complement strand
TGCAGGGGGGATTTCATAGGGTTTTTCTTCAGGTATCTTTTGCGTTTCTTGCTCAATGGCAGAGAGGTTTGAGACTGCCCACTCATCAGTCGGGTTCAGGTTTAATACACTATGCAGTTCTTTCATTACATTGTCTCTTTCCCCGAGCTCCTGATAAATTTCGGCTAATTTTTTATGGGCATATAAATTATCGGGGATGATAGCAATAACTTTCTGAAACTCATCTCTTGCTTCATTGAGCAAGCCTTTGCCCATGTAGATCTTACCGAGTGAAACACGGGCGCTGAGGTAATTCGGCTGTTTTTCGAGACCCTGAACAAGAACGTTGATTGCCTCATCAACCATGCCTGCTTTTTTGTATTCTTCAGCAAGGGGAACAAACAGCTTTGAATCGGGGTCTTTCGCAATCTTTTGTTGTAGTCTCTCGATGTCTTCACGTGCCATGCTATGCTCAAATTTTCAATATATTGGAGGAAAAAGTCAAGCTCTGAGCTCAACTATTCTGTCCAGTATGGCATCTGCAACATCATCTTTATTGAGAAGGGGAAGTTCCGATTCTTTTTTCTTATCTATGAGGACTACTTTATTCGTTTCGACATCAAACCCGGAACCAGCCTCTGTAACGTCATTGAATACGATCAAATCCATATTTTTATGTTTTAATTTCTTTCTTGCTTTTTCCAGTTTCCGGCCTGTTTCTGCGGCAAAGCCGACTATAAAGGGTCTGTTTTTTTTCTTGGCCACAGCTGAAAGGATATCCGGCGTGGCGGTTAATTTGAGGAAGAGTTTGCCGGTTTTATCGATTTTTTCTCCGGACTTTTCTGCCGGCATGAAATCAGAAACAGCAGCAGACATGATCAGAATGGTTGACGATACAAGTTCGCGGTTGACTGCGCTGTGCATGTCACCGGCTGCATCGACAGGAATGAATTTGACCCCTTTGGGCTGGGGTAACGAAGAAGGCCCGCTGATCAGCGTTACCTGCGCCCCTCTCCTGAGAGCAGCCCTGGCAAGAGCATACCCCATTTTACCGGATGACCTGTTCGAGAGGAACCTCACGGGGTCAAGATATTCCCTTGTAGGGCCTGCAGTCACCAGGATATTTTCATCGGCAAGGTCATTTATCGTAAGGGCACCCTTCGTTGCCTCAATGATGTCAGGAACTTCGGCCATCCTGCCTATTCCTTCCTCGCCACATGCAAGTGAACCCTTCTCAGGGCCTACCTGTATGACGCCAAGATTCAGAAGCGTGTCCAGATTCTTCCGGAAAACGGGATTCTCATACATTCTCCAGTTCATCGCAGGTGCCATAACCACCTTTCCTTTGAAAGAGAGGAAGCTCAGAGAGAGCAAATTATCGGCAATGCCGTGAGCGAATTTGCCGATGGTATTTGCTGTTGCAGGTGCAACAACCATGATATCTGCACCTGCAGGAAGAGAAATATGCGCCATGGTGTCGGCATAGAGGTCTGAGAAAACCTTATTCTGGGATGCAACTTCAAGAGACAGCGGTGTTACAAAGTGCTTTGCGGCCTCTGTCATGATAACAGTGACCAGTGCACCCTCTTCCCTGAGTCTTCGTATCAGGTCTATCGATTTGTAAGCAGAGACTCCACCGGTAATACCAAGGAGTATGGATTTATTCCTCAGTACCTTCCTCTCGTTTTTCAATGAAGAGGCCCTCCAGAGCTTTTTTATCTACCGTCTCTTTCTCATGGAGATAGACCTTCAGATCTTTTTCGAACTCTGTCAAATCTTCACCGGCCATCTCTCTCTTTTTCTCTTCAAGAAGTTTTCTGTAGTCAAATTTCTGTGCCTCTTCTTTTGCCTTCTTGGCCTGTTCACCTGTGAGGAATTCGATGGTATTGCTGATTGTCTCTTCAAGTGAGATGGTTGTGACTTTTTTTGACTTTGTCTTAACTCTGGGTGAAGCACCGACCGCGAGTTCCTTTGCCCTCTGGCATGCTATCGCTATGATCCTGAATCTTCCGTCTATCTTCTGATGGTCATACTCAATCGGAAGAGAAATGATATCCATATTACTTTTCCTCCTGATTTGAAAAACTTTCTTGAATCCAGAGGGGATTAATCTTTTTTACGCTTACCCTCTGGGCAATGATGATCGACGCCAACTCTTTGAGCGCATCCTCAAAAATATCGTTAATTATAACATAATCATACTGGGCATACGTGTTTATTTCTGAAAGTGCTGTCCGGAGTCTCTTGTTTATCTCCTCACGTGAATCGGTCATGCGCTTTTCAAGCCTTGTTTTTAATACGCCGAATGAGGGTGGGAGTACAAATATATAAATGCCTTCCCGGTATTGTTCTTTTATCTGCAGGGCCCCCTGGGTGTCGATATCAAGAATAACATCCCTGCCTGAATCCATTAAAGTTTCAATTCTGTCCCTGGATGTACCATACAATTCTCCATGAACCTCAGCCCACTCGACGAACTCACCTTTTTCGGTCATGGATTTGAAATCCTCTCGTGAGATAAAGGTATAATCCCTGTCATTGATTTCTCCCGGTCTCGTTTGGCGCGTTGTATAAGAGACTGAAAAATGCAGATCCGGCATGAAAGAGAGTACGTTGGTGCACAAGGTTGTTTTCCCTGCTCCGGAAGGCGCAGAGACAATAAACAGGCTGCCTCTACTCTTCTTCGCCTGCAAAATCTTCCTTTCCCTCAAAGAACCGCTGGGTAATAGTCTCTGCCTGTATTGCAGACAAAATAATATGATTGCTGTCTGTCACGATGATCGAGCGGGTGCGCCGGCCTTCGGTCGCATCGATCAGTCTGCCGGTCTTTTTTGCCTCTTCACGAAGCCGCTTCATTGGTGCAGAACCGGGGGTTACAATTGCCACAACCTTCGAGGCTGCTACAACATTCCCAAACCCTATATTGACGAGTACGGGACTCAAATCACCTTTCTTCATCTTCATCCTCCTAAGAATCCTCCGCGATAATATTTCGACGTTGTTAGCCCAGCAAGGAATTTGTTCAATTCTGTCATTGTATGTTCTGCACCTGTTCCCTGATTTTTTCGAGTTCGGTTTTCATCTCGATAACAATAGCCGATATGGCATATTCACCTGATTTACATGCCAGGGTGTTAACCTCTCTGTTTAGTTCCTGCACGAGAAAATCAAGTTTTTTCCCTACAGCATCGCCATGACCGGGAATCTCTGCAAGCTGTTTCAGATGATTTTCTATCCTGCTTATTTCTTCTGAGATATCGAGTTTTTCTGCCATGATGGCAGCCTCCTGCAGGATCCTGTTATTATCCACAATTCCGGCATCGACTATCAACCTCAGTCTCGCAGAGAATTTTTCCCTCCACCTGACGAGTTCATCCGGGGCATTTGATTTTATTGTTTTGATCATCTTATCCAGTGCACCTGTCCTCTTTTGGATCTCGTCTGAGAGAAGATTGCCCTCCCGTATTCGCATCTCCTTGAGGCTGAAGACTGCCTGGTGAAAAACACTGTATAACGTATCGGCATCATATACAGGTTCTTCTTCTATCAGGATATCCCTGTACTCAGAGAATGTCTGTATGTTTATCCTGCCGGGCAGAGAGAGTTCCTCCTGCATATCCTTAAGGGCAGAGAGCAGGTTCCTTGCAAGCGGTCTGTTACATTTCAGCCGTGGTGCTTTTTGCGCATTAAGCGAAATGGAAACGTCAAATCTCCCTCGCTCAAAATTTTCTTTCAGGATAGTCCTCATAGGTATCTCATATTGACTCATGAACTGGGGCATCTTAATCGATATGTCGATAAACCGGTGATTCAGAGAGCGTATTTCGACGAAAAAATCAGCGTTCGAGGCACTTCCGAATCCTGTCATACTCTGTACCATGGTACTTTACACTATAAAAAACTCAGAAAAATTAGTCAAATGAAGAAAATTTGCATATTGGTGCTTGAAAAAACCTTTATGATGGTCTAAAATGCTCATAAGTGGTTGATGTAAATATCATAAAAAGATAAAGCAGTAAGAATGCTTTT
>JALHSV010000289.1 GCA_022865525.1 Thermodesulfovibrionales bacterium | reverse complement strand
GGGTAAAAATAGCTCAAATATAGGGGTACGCATGCTGTGCTTGGACGGGCTCAGCATGATATGACGAAGCGTAAACACCTCAATGACATTCAGGTGTGGCAAAACCATGCCCATTTCAAAATTTCTACGCAAAAACAGCTGTTGTAAACCAAATATGGTCAATTTATTTTTGTATTTTAGTGAGTCATCTACATTTCCGTCGATTTGATAATTATCGTCACTTGAGACTGTGGCACTGGTGTGATCAAGGTTTAATGAAACTTGAGTATGACCGCCGTTTGTTGTTCCAAATGTATACTTTCTGACGAGCAAGTTGGATTTTGGTGTTTTTCTGGTGCGAGGCTGTAGATATTCCTCAATGTCATTTGCACACGCTCCAATTGCAGACAGTGGCGGTGATGTCATTTGCAGCGTCTCGTACAACTCCCCACACTTGCAACCGCTGGCGTGTCCGTTTATGGATGGGTAGTTGTCTTCGTTAGTTTTTTTACGCAATCTCGCAGAATTACTCAAAAAAAACAAAAAGGCTATCTGGTGTGAAATTTTGAAATTTCGAATCCAATATAACATATGTTCTGGAAGTTTTCGATTAAACACCATAAAAAAGCTAAATATGTCCTCCAGTATCATTGATTTTGTAAAAGTTGTCTGGTTATTACTGGTTTTCTTCGATATGTCCAAAACTTTCGGCGACCGTTGCATTGTGTCCGTGGTCAAACCGTAGCTCGACTCTTGAATATGCCTGGATTGCATAGTGTCGTGTTGAGTCTTTTTTGACGCACTTTATGGTGAGTTGTACGTTGTTAAACATGCTATATACTGTGACATTCGGAATTCCCGCCGGTGCCTTTTGTCCTGGCCTTTGAGTGTGCCTTCCCATGGGATAATACACATCAAAATAGTCGATATCCTTGATTTTTCTGATTGACATCCGTGGGAACAGTTTAGATTGAACCTCATTTGGATTTGTCGGTGACGATACGTCTTTTATGATTTTCTCACTGACATATGTGGCATTGTGGCCAATTGCTTCCATAAATAAAAATGTACCAACTTGTCTTTCGTTGCACTCTGCAATTAACCACTTGTCAGACGCAGGTTTGTAAATTACAGCTGACGATTCTGTGGCTGATGGTGTACCCGAGCTAATTAAAGGAACACTTGCTGCTCCCTTTTGAAATTGACGAATTTGAGATGGAAATTCCACACTACGAAAGACGCTCAACAGCGATAAAAATGGCATACACACTTCCATTACCTCGTCCCAATTTGGCGTTTTTGACGATGTCTCTTTTCGAGGCTGTGGGTGGTGGGTTTGTTGGCGATTCATGATGTCATTTATGCTAATTGCTTTAAAGTCTGAGTGTGATTTCCTATTTGATGACGATCTGCAGACTTTTTTCATAAATTTTGCAATAGTCTCAGGAGCGTCGACAGTTGAAATCGGGATGATTTCTAGCAACCGTGTCACAAAATCTAGCATATTTTCTAGCGTTTCTTGCGATTCCTTACCGACACAGTCGGTCAACAAGTGTTCTTGGTACTTTGATCTAATAAACAGCGCCATATCCAAATATGTGGAGCGGTCAATTGATGGAAGGTCTGTATCCGTGGGCAGCCCAAGCGATATTACATGGTCGTGGTCAATGCCACAATACTGTTCAGTATCTCCATTTTTTACCACCAAATCGTCAAGTTTGCAAATGTTGTACTCGAATTCCTCACTTTCGTGCCCAACCGATGACGCGTGACCGTCATCTACATAGCTTTCCACAAATCTCTCATATGGCAACTGTTTAGTATACGTATCGCTTGCTGATCGCTCTTTTGGCATGACTACTCCGGTATATGAACACGTAAACGATTGCTGCAGTCAAATATTAATCGGATCACTGTGTGATCGGAGATTTTCTCAATACGCACTGTGCGCCAATATTGTGGAACGGGAGTATATTACCAGAGACGTTGTGCACAATTTAAAAAATATATACCCCAATTTCAGTAGATTTGGACTGTTTTTTGATTTGTCACATAAAATAGTCTACTACCATGATGTCCCTGCTAAATGTGTGTGTGTGTATTCCTACACAATCTCCGGCAATGGCAAGCTCGAGCTCGTATACACACGTGAATAGACCTCTGACTCTTTTAAAAACGATATTCTAGAGAAATTTTCATACAAATTTGCTGTGGCGCTGGATATTTGCTGGTGTGGTGGTACACGCGACGCATTCATGGTTTTTATAGTTGGCTGCTGCTCATCATCTCCATCGTCGAATGAAATCGTTATTATTGACCTAAACAAGATGTTTAGTGCGTCCAAAACTGTAAATTTGTTCGGATGTTTGCAATCCGTTACGTCATATCCTATACGTGTCGGTGAGTTGTACAGGTTGAGCAGTGCAATGGGAGTTATGTTAATGCACTCGGATGTCATCTGAGTGGTGTCTCTTGTCACCTTTATGGCAGAGCTGCTTCCAAGTGGACAAATGATGCCAGAAGTGTTCTCCAAAATGTAAACATTATTATTTATTGCCCATATTAGCCACCCAAACGGCTCGACTACCACCAACCTGTCGCATCGGTCTGCCAGTGACTTGTCGTACACCAGAAAATACGTTGGGTCAAATCTCGTCTCCTCTTCTGCTTCCCGATAAACGTCCATAATTGCGGCGGCGTGAGGCCTGTTAAATACTAATATTGCCACCAAAAATATCAAAACTACGACATATATAATCGCGTAAATTAGTGAAGACATGATACGTGCTACTAAGAGAACCAGTGACCAGTGTTATGAAACTGAAGAATTTCACGAAATTCTCGAGCCTATTGACGTTGATCGGCCATATAACGCACTATTAATGGCCAACATCCGGCAGACGGAATGTGACTTTTTTAATGACATTAGTGACGAAATTATCGACAGTCCAAAACAGCTTCGTGATTACTACATCTACTCTGTTCTCAATCACAAAACCGTGTGTATTCGTGGATCATTCAAAATAACACATCAAATGTTAAACGACAAATTTCCGCATGGGCACACCCTTTCTTTTGTTATGGGCGCCACATATATGGTGCCTTTGGCAATTGACCTTGATCACCTAATTTGCGACAAACAGCACAACTGCCCAACCACAGCTGCTCATTTATTTTCAAAATTAGAAGATGTTTACTTCGAAGTGGCTAAATTTTTGGATTTAAAGGTTGACTTTGCTAAAGGTTGTTATATTGAAACACGAGAATGTGGACTTCATGTTTACTTTGGAATACGCGTCAGCATTGTCGTGTACGATTTCTTGCTGACTCACCTTACTGAGACGCTTTCTGTGCACGGATACCTGTTTGATCGTGTTTCAAACATGCCTTTACCATACAGCACTAAACGCATCGGCGCTCGATACGGGCCATTTAACAATCATGTGGCTAAATTATGCGATGTTGTGTCAGATAAGGCAAAGATGTACGATATGAAGATATTTTCATCTCTAAATCTTGATGATACTGGGAAATTGATAGTGTCAAGAAACCAGTGTGTGACCAGTGAACAAGGTGAAATAGAAGACGAATGGCTTGAGCTTGAAACGGGTTCCGCCACCGAAATTCTCTACACGCCACACGAAATACAAATTTTTGCTGTTCCACAGAATGAAATTGATCCACCGGCCACTATTCGTCGTTTCACTGGTAAAAACGTCACCACATCCAATGCAAACTTGAAACAATACCTCACCGCACGCGGTGGTGTTGTTGAAAATGTGCACCTTTCAATTGAAATGGGTGACGTCGCCGCATGCGTAAGTGATGCAATTGAAAAACTCGCCCGGCAGATATCAAAAACACTTGGATTGCCCTTGCGTGGCAGCGGTGCTGCTTGTTTTTATCACATATACAGTCTAATGTTGGCGCCAGGCTCAAGCGGCGGCTACTCTGTGTATGTGATATGCGCATTTGTCAATTACATTGCCACGTCGTGTCGTATGAGCGTGGATTCAGCTGTCGCCATACTCGGCGTTTTGCTATCAAAATGCAAAAGCAACAATTCAATAGCTACCAGCAATATCCAGCGAAATTTTGATAGTTTAGAAAAACACAATGCATTTCATCGTTGCTGTTGTATTTTTTCGGAATACATCTACATACTTCGATATCTCAGTGTAATGGAATATTACAAACGCCAAAACCACGACACATTCCAAGAAGTGCTGACGCGTGTCATAACCGACGAAATAGACGACACATCAACCCTCGATACCATCAAATTTAAGTTAATCAACATCATCTTGCCTTATTTTTTTCCTACTGTCAGAACATCACGGTCCTCTGGTGACTGTTACCTATATGACATGTGCCGTTTTGTTCACGTTCCATGCATTGCAGATGGAATCAAAGTCATGCAGATTGGTGTGTTTTTGGTGTTGAAAGGTGTGTTACATCGACACTACAAGAGGCTAGGGATAAAAAAAGGAGACATATCCGAAGATATAATGCAAATCTGGCTTCAGTATGCCGCTCGAATGCCAACAAAGACGTTAAAATTTGGAAAGTACAATTTTTTTTTCAACACGAATTTTGGATATTTTAACAATTTGTCAGGATTGTACATGACAAACGTGCCGTTTTTGTATTTCTTGCCAAAATTACAATGTAAAAAATTTGCAACGATTCCGCCGAATTTACTGATTACACCGCAGGATAGTGTCACCATCGAAGAACTAAACGAGTCGTTGGCTGGCGCCTACGACTCCAACCAGTTGACCATGCACACGCTGGCCAATAGCGGGGACGACATGTTCCATTTGTTTGTAATGCTGCCCGGACTACTGAACTTTCGCAATATTACAGTGTTTTCGATGGACACATGCGAAAAGCTGATGAGAGACATATTTAACAGGACCAATGGATCCATTTCAAAGCTCTTGTACCACTTTAAGTGTGTAATGGTTAGGTATCCAGTAAATGTTGCTGACTCTGCTTGTTTGGCGTGGCTATTTGACTCGGTCGATATCAGCGGGCGCACCATTGAAGTTGGTCTATCCGAAAAATGTTCAACTCGGGCCATAGATCCGAAAAAATTCGTGAATGATGCTGCGATAAATCAAGATTTTGCCATCGATTATACAATTGACAGCGGCACTGAGATTGTCCAAAGCATACTCAACAATTACCCCACTCTAAACATTACAACGCGTTCGTTTGTTTGTTCATACGCGTATGCGGTTTTCTGTTCATACGGACCGTTTGTGCTCAAAGAAACACTATTTGTTCATCGATATCTTGACATATCAACAGCGTTGACGCAATTGACCGATAAATCGCTGGCGTGCGTAGACGCCGCTGAAGCTGACGTCGAGCCTAATCGGTGGTTTGTGTCGGGCAGCAGGTTTACACATGAAATGTACCATCCACGCACCAACATTAACATCGAACGGGCTTTGTGGTTATGCTTTGGGGATTTGTCTGCTGATATACAACAGGCCATCGGTTGCATCTACAAAATGTTTGGATGCTCAACTTCCGTAGTAACCGATTTTCTGTGCCATTTTTCTTTACTTTACCAGCCATGGAATGAAAATCGTATGTTTGTATGGTTGCGTGGGCCTGCCGCTTGCGGGAAATCTCTCATCACAACCACACTTACAAACTCACACGGTGACTCTCACTGTCCCATTAAATCTAAACTAAAGCCCAGTTCTGACACGGAAAATGCTTCACCGATGTTAATGTCGGCCATTACTGCATACTTTACACCCATAAAAGAGGCCAAATACGTTGACGATGACACAATCAAAATGATTACCGGACAAGACGCCATATCACTGCGTGGTTTGTACTCGAGCGTGGTATGCGTCGAACCAGTGTCATTTGTAATGTGTATATCGAACAAATTTCCGAATATGAAAGCTGATTACGCCATAAAAACACGATTGGTCGTGTTTCGTATGTCTTACTCATTTCATGACATCACCAGAGTGACGAATGACGAAGAAAATCAGCTCGTTTTGTTTTCTCGACAAAAAAACATAAGCGTTGGACTGGACGGGGGTCTATTTGACATAGGATTGTCAAATTTATTGTATGCTGCTTTTTGCTTTTACCGCAACGGCACTGGATTTGTTGTGCCAAAAATAACAAACACTGAGAGCATCGAGGAGCAGGCAGCATTTATGGTTCAAAATAACATTGCGTATAAGATTATGGATGCTATTGGGGTAAAGGAGGGGAAAATTAACGAAATCACATATGATTGTCTGAAGGAGCGTGTCGAGTGTCATATCAACCACCAACACACAGTGGGAATTGCAAAAAAAAACTCAATACCCACATTCACCGAGTTTATTGACGAATTTAACGACCTATTTCAGCCATGTATATTCAGAGGTAGTAAAATAAGTCACATTTTTGTGTGTTTACTCATTTTTATTACTTTTTAGAAAAAAACCTAATCCAAAAATATGTGGGAGTTGGATTCTTCAAAGATGCTGCTAAATCACATTTACATACTCAATTTGGTGGACAGATAACGGATGCTGACATCATTGCCACATTAAGGGCTAGCAAGTTAAGTGGAGATGAAAAGGTCCGGCAATATGAGCAGTTTCGTGTTGACATGTCAAAATATTGGGACGGTGCCAAATACACGGGAATCAGTTTAGTGTCAAAGTAGATTACTGTGGAATGTGGGCCGTTAGTGTGCCCATTTTTCCCAAAACTGTCCGGATTGGAACCAGTTTCAACGAATTCCCCATAATGGCTGTGCAGAGGTCCTGTTCAGAGTTGATTTCGTTCTGACGTTTAGTAAAGTCACACGTATATTGCATAACGGTTGTGTTATTTGCATAATACTTGGAAATGTATGTATTTTTCCCGATCTGCGACATTTTTAATTTTTAACTGCACAGCCACACGACGATGCCTCTTCAGCGTATGGATCGTTACTGCACAGCAAGTGGAGAAATATTTCTGGGTATAACTCGGGATATTCGTCTAAAATATCAAATGGTGTCACAAACCGACCTTTGTGTTTTTGAATAAAGGCCTCGACTGTGTCAAGTTGTAAATATCGAGTGTGTGTCATTTTTTGTGAACTAACGCGTTACTTTTTTGATGATCTTCTGCTTCTGCGACTGCGGCGCTTTGGTGAAACCGTGGCGACGTTCCTGTTATTTCGGCGTGACGATTTTTTACTACGTCTACCCGATGTACGTTTAGATCTGCGACTTTTGCGAACTGCTGGCATTCTACTTGTGTGCTAACTATTGACATCGCCACGGCGAAGTTAAAGTAACATAGTTATTGTGCCTTAACCCTCACGTTACACTTTTTACACTTCGATATTGCAGTAAATGCTTCATCCAGTCCACGTATTTGCACATTCTGTTCATGTTCGTATACATGCTGACACTGTTCAACGCCAAACTTGGCCTTCGATGGATCTAGATGCGGAATTGCCCCAAATTTGTTAAAATTAATGCACGGGACATACGTGTTTTGCATTTTTAAGTAAATTTTGTCTCCATCTTTTTGAATTATCGATAATTTGTTGCTGCTCATCTTTGGTACAACAAGAATCCCGTTCGACTTGTAATCGTGTCAACTGGAATATGTGACTCGTTGCTATAGCAACTGGCTCCCTTTATTGTTATTCTTGGCACAAATTCTCTATATCTTGATAAATGTGTCTTTATGTACGCAAATAACCGTGCGTGTATGAATACTGGTGAATCACGTACCATCAAATAGACAACCAACTTTAACGAATCCTCTGGTGAAATTTCATAATTTACACCCCAAGTTGGCACACCGTTGTTTTTGTATACCGCGTCAGCCGTCAGCGGCGGCCCTGCGCCTACATTCACATTAAGTGTGCTGTAACTTTGGACAAAATACGGTGCAAATGCTATTTCACGGTGCATCGGTGGGATTGTGTACATCACACTCAATCCCTTGGACTGTGGCTTTGTTGGGTTAACCACAAAAATGTGGGTGCCTTTGTGAATTGTGGTTATATCGGATAGCGATTCAACCACACTCAGGCCCAACACGTTGGAAAAATAGTAATTGTCGTGTACATTTCCACATACATACAAACCGGCGCTTAGTGACAGATATGACTGTACCTCCGGTGTTTGGAATATGTCCGTACAAACGACAAATTTGTTCATTAATTGACATGGCAGGTACAATGGGCGCATTTTTGTGTCATTTTCCAGATTACTTGGTTCCATTTTTTGCATGTCTTCAATTTCCATTCTACTCGCGGGCGGTGGTGGTGGTGTTTCCTGTTCAATCGGCGCCATTTGCTGGGTTTTTAACATACGCCTGGCCTCTGCCAAGTCGTACGTTGGTATTACCACCATTTGTGCATTTTCGAAATAAAATGTGAAAGCTTGTGTGTTCTCATCATAAAGTGTGAACAAATGGAACGGTTCTCGATCCATTGACATTGTGCTATTTAGCGTCGTAAAACGTCGGGTATGTCAACCGCAGTTGTGGCCGCTGCAGGTGTGCATACTTGACACTTAACTGGTATATCTGATACTCTCGGTTAAAAAATGAATCTCGTGCTAGCAAAAGCCCGATACACGCAATGAACGTGAGAACAATCAAAACTACGGCTATCATGGTTCATTCACTATTGTGTAAGTTCCGCCAAAGCACTCATATATTTCGCCCATGTATTGTATAAACATGGTATTTTCTAGACTTTCGTTCAAATAAAACAACGGCTGAATTTTTGACTTGATTGTGTAATCCAATAAGCTCACATCCGGTCGTAGCTCCGCGTTTGACATTATGGCGGCACCAGCCCAATCCATAAATGTAATAATATATGGCCAGATTTGTATACTTTGGTCACGGTAAACCTCATAAATCATACGAAGTGGTTGTACAACGTATGGTTTGTCTGAAATTATTGATCCATCTAACGGCAGGTTGGCAATTTCGTCATAATCATTCGTCACGATAAGCATATCGCTGTAAACATTGATGTAAATAAACTGGTACGGTACCAGCCAGCTACGGTGGTTAAAGTTGTTTTCGTTGTGTGTCAATTCACTGAAAATGTGACCAATATGCCATAAATATTCATAATTTACAATTACATCCCATGCATCATCAAATGTAATTTCTTCACGAAATTGCAGGTCTGTTGCAGACATTGTCGTCTTCGTCACTGCTGCTATTGCTATTTTCCTGTATTTGCTCTACCACAAACGCCTTAGACGCGTTCGGTTCAGCTTGTCGCTTATATACCAACGCATCTACTGATTTGCTTGGCCGAGATGTGAATATGTGCGGAAAGAATAGCTGATTTCCAAAAAAATTACTGTGGCTCAGATCAAGTGACCCAGTTTGGTTGTACGACCATAAATGCTGAAGAGCGTGCGACGCTATCGTGTACATTTTAAGCATAACACCCATGCCGGCGCTAGAAATGTCAATTGTATCTTCTTCGCTTGGAAATAGCATGCGATTTGTGGACATGATGTCATTACTAAAGTTGATTTTCTGTTTGTACTTTTGATTTGACACACCTGTCGCGTTTATTTTAAATTCTTCAAAATTTCCAAAATAGTCACTTATTTGTGAAAGATCAAAAAGGTGAATAACGTCGTTGCCCGAGTGGTTAAGTGTAAATGTGACACACTCGCCCGCGTTGTTATACGCACCGCCACCGCCGCCAGTCGAATCATCAAACGTGTTTCCTGGCAAAGTCCCAATGTCTTTGTATAAAAATGGAATTGAGCCACCGAAATGGACTAAAAGTACGGCATAAAGTCGTTTAAAAATCTCATGCATTTCACGCGTGTAAGACGATGCACTTTCAATATATTGCAGGGATTTTTGATCAACCAACGCACTGCCAATGTGCGATTTGATCATGCAGTCAAAAATGCTGTCGCCCGCCATGGGGGATGGACCTTGTGTGAAAAACGACTGGTTCATTCTACTAAATCGTCTATATACGACAAAAGCTCAGCTAATTCAAGTTCTATGTCGCTTTCGTCATAAGTTTGGAATTTGTCGTTCTCGTAATCCGTATCTTGACTTCCAATCGATTCCCCGTCGTCATCTTCAGTGTCGGCGGTGTCAGTGCTGTCTTCACTATCCGTACTACACTCTGATGAATGAAGTGTGTACAGATCCCGGATCACAAATTTGTCATCTACGCGGCATATTGTTGCTATTTTGTTGCCATTGAAGTCTTCGAATCGTGTTTCTTCCCATTTGCCATTCGGCACGTAAAACACCCTGACATTTGCATTATTACTGATTTTGTAATCGACAACACACTCCCGCTTTTGTGTTACGGGGTTGGTTTCAATGCGTGTTCCTAAAATTTTAGACTTTGTTGACATCTTGCTAAATACTGAAACGAAAATGATACAATGCATTCGTTTTAAGTACAAAAATGAGTCAATATTTTTTATTGTTTCTAATTTGACAAAATAACGTGATCTCGGGGGTTACGACCAAATGCATTAAGACTGATACTCCTGACAAACGGCTCCTGGCTCTGTCTGCACATTTTTAATAGATAATCTTGTCCAAGAAGCAATGAAGGAGACGATCCGTTAAATCTTCCCCATATTTTCTCGTTCTTTGCGGCATTTTTAAATGTTTGTACGGTGTCTACGGCTAGTGCAAAAAATGCATCAAAAAGCAACACTTTTAATTGGTGTAGTGCATCGTCGGAGGTGAGGCGGTCCAAAACTCCCAACACTAAATCAAAATCTGGCTCCATGTTGGTTGTCATTAGAGTGTTGCGTATGGATCGGCGTATTTCACGGATCAACCCAAAACGCGGTATCAATTCGAAATTTTGATAGTTTTCAGACGGAGATTTTGACAATGTGAACGTACTGTACACAAAATTAAAAAAATCTGGATCGTTTGAAATGTCAGCGGTGCGTGGAATGGCGCCACACGAGTGACGCATCGCCCGGATCGCTTCATTGGCGCCAATGTTTGATAATGCTGACATTGTCACGTACTGGCGTATCAAGTGTGAAACAAGCACTGACAAAAACGTGCCCACATTTGGATCTGAGAACGTTATGGCGATATCCGAGTCTCCAGGTGTTGTTTTGATGTGATGCAGCAGACAAACGCGGAATAAGTTGTTGGCAACTGACACCGAAAACACCTTTACACTAGACGCTTCGCGTAAAAACCCAGTTGCCGCTAAGGTGTGGGCTGCGTCAAAGTGCTGCACCAATTTCATATTTTCTCCACTTTCAATGCTGGCAGTGACATCTCCCCTGGTGTGTGCTTCGTGAGACACGTCAGTGCTCACAAGTAAAGCGTAATCTTGCCAGCGGGTAAATGTCCGCACTTTATCAGAGCCCGGTGATTCCGATGCCGCTGTTGCCAACATGTGGCCCTCCGCAATTGTAACATTTGGCAATGGATCTTTGAATGGCCGGCCCCTGGGTGCTGATTCACCCAAAATGTTGACATTTTTCTTTCTTCTTCTTGCTCTACCGCTGCTCAGCAATTCTCCGTTTACATGTCGGTCTGTGTGCACGGTAAAACACTTCAAATTGTGGTAGGTTCGAGTACAATGTGGGCACTTCAACTCAAGTTTTTGGCGTTTGTTAGGCGGTGCAAATTCTAAAATTAGCTTTTGCGGCGGTGGTGATGGCGGTGATTGCGGTGGTTCTTCAAAAATTTCACATTCTTTGATTACTTGGGCTAAAATGTCCTCGTCTGACATGGTGGTTAATGTTGGCTCAAATAGGTCCATAGGGTCGAATAAAAGGTCATGTTTGTCAAATTGTAAAGAAGTTGACTCAATTGCACTAAACAACTCATCAAAATCAGTGGCCTGTTGTGCTTGTGCTGCGGCCGCTTCTGCTGCTGCCGCTTTAACGGTGTTCCGGGTCACGCGGTTGCTTGTGCTTCGTTTCATGTCAAGGATAACAATAAACTATATTTTCTAATTTTTCATGGAATTTACTCCAAGTTTCGATCGCAATCGGCAAGGTTTCCGCTTCTCCACATTTTAACACATACATACACAACAACTCTGCCGAAGAATTCCACACACCACCAATGTAATGGCTTTTGTGTATGCGTGCTGCTATCGTACGTTTGTATTTTTGTATATCTTCGTCGCTTGGAAGACAAAACGGCGACGGGATCGCGTTAAATCTTAAAATGTTTGTGTAATCTACACACACCTCCAAGTTTAACGGATAAGATACCCATTGAAGCTGATTACGTGTAGCACGCAGTGTTGCTGTTTTCGGTGTCCAGAGGCCTTCGTAAAAATCTCCATATCTATAAGTTTCCCATTCCGAAGATAAAACGGCACTATAATTATCCATTTTACACTGGCATACGCGTTGTTGTCGGTTCCACTACTTGTACTTGCTGTTTTTTTGGTTTGGCAACTCGACTATACAATGCAGCCGCAAGCACCGTTAAAAACACGATTAAAATTAACCAAATCAAAAATGTCAAATTCCCCGATAAGCTGTTGCTAAAACCACTGAACGGTGCCAGCAAGTCAACTCCAATTCCTACGCCAATGTCAACTAGGGTGTCTAAAATTGATCCATTTGTTACACACAACAAGCTAATGTTGTCTGCCAGCAGCTCTGCTTCGAAATATTCAGGCGATGTGACATTGGCAGACGAATTGCATGACGCACAAAATGGTGCATTGCCGCCGTTTATGCCGGCGACCGTTGCGCATGGGTTTAATATAACTGGGAGGGGATCTGATTCGTAATACAGGGCGGATGCCGCTGAAAATTGTGCATTATTTGCCAAAATCCCAGACACGTTGGCGGTGCTAATTGGTGCTCCCAGACCAATACTAGCGCCAACGTTGGTAGGGTCATTTTCTATTGCCAATTGGATCAAATATGTAGTTGTATTGTATAAACCCCTTACATCTGTCGGTAGGTTACTGATGTCCGAGCAGGTGGAACCGTCGCTGTTTACACACGATCTCGACGATATTTTGCAGCTGGTTGTTGTGTTGTTTTCTCTGCGAATTACGTGACATCCCATTCTCTCGTTTGTAGCTTTAGCTAGTGCATCATATGTGTTAAGACCCAACCAAATCACCGCAGTTACGCCTGCAACGGACAATGCACCCCCTGAAAGTGCTTTAAGTTTACTCATGGCTGCTTCTACCTTCCCCCTTGACGACGGCAATAATGACGCCTCTAATTCTGGCCCAGATCCGTTTCTTGGTGCCTGCACGTCTAAGTCGCTGTGGTCACGTTTGTTGCGCAAAAGTGCATCGTCAAATTCTCGTATTTTAAAGTCTGGCGGATCTATAACGGTTGCCGCAAATGCACTGTTTTCTCTACTTGTGACCGAAATATTGTCCATTTTTAACGCTCGTGTGAATCCACGG
>JALHSV010000288.1 GCA_022865525.1 Thermodesulfovibrionales bacterium | reverse complement strand
TCGTCATTTATTGCGGTTTTGTAAAATGCACACGGAGCCATAATGGTGCAATGTGGGCGGTAAAGCTCGGGTACAAGAATGTATACCGTTATCCGGGCGGCATCAAAGCCTGGCAGGAAGCCGATTATCCTGTAGAGAAAGTGAAATAAGAAAATCCCCTCCCGTCGGTGAGGGTGTTGTACTTGGTCGCACCCTCACCGATGCATTATTTCGACTCAGATACCTTAAGCACATTATTTCCTCAATACTCTGCACTTTTGCCGTCAATGAATTAGTATATAAGGATGTTTGACTACACAAAAAACCTTTTTCAAGCAATGAAAAGGGTTTTGAAAGCACGGAAAAGACGTCTGCCTGAGCACATCAGAAACCTCAGCGATGAAGCCTGGCTTGATCTGATAATAAAGAGCATCTCTGAACAATATATCGACAAAATCGAGTTCCCGGGATTTCCACCACCGGATTTGCAAGTACAATTCGTTGGGTCAGACTATGAGCAGGCACTGAGGGAAGCGTTTATTTTTTACACCTTTGTAAAAAGCCATGCTGAGTCATTGAAGATGCCTCTTCGCCGAAATAGCCGGTTCCTCGATTTCGGATGCGGCTGGGGGCGATTTTTAAGGTTTTTCTGGAAGGATATCAACGAAAATAAGCTCTTCGGCTGTGATGTAGATGCAGTAATTTTGGATGTCTGTCGAGTCACCAATGTGCCTGGCAACCTTTCTTTAATATCTTCGGAAGGCAGGCTTCCCTATCCGGATAACTATTTTGACTTTATCACAGCCTATTCTGTCTTCACCCATCTTCCTGAAAGACTGAATCTCCATTGGATGCGTGAACTCGCAAGAGTCTCCCGCCCGTCATGTATGTTCTGCCTCACTCTTGAACCGAGGCGATTCATTGATTTCATTACCAGCATCCCTCCGGATACAAATTCTAAATGGTATAAATTACTCTCTCATTATGCTGATCATGCCGATACGTTATATCAGAAATATGATGCTGGAGAGGTTGCTTACCTGCCAACGTATGGTAAAGAGATTGGTCGTGTTTTCGGAGATGCTATTGTTCCGCTTTCCTTTATCGAACGTGAATGGTCACCATATTTTGCTTTACGGACATACATCAATGATCCCAACCACTTCTGGCAAGCTGCCTTGGTTCTGCAAAGAAAATGATCCGGGGATGGTACACTCTCATAATTATTGATTAGACGATGTTAGCCCAGAAGATGCATTAATATCTTCAGCCTATTTTCGTAAGGTAGCAATGAGTCTTTTCGGGAATATCAAGAGATCGATTGCGTCAAGTGGCGATCTTACAAGTATCTGTGACGCTTTGATGGCTTCACCAGAGCATCCTTCCCTGAGACAAACAGCAACACCTACCCTCGCTGCTTTCAGCATTCTGATATCATTGTTTCCGTTACCAAGAGCAACAACTGTGCGTGCACCAAGTTTGATAACATAATTTTCCTTTTGCTCCGTGTGATCAAACCCCTCAAGCACATGAAGCGTGCAGTGAACTCCCTTGAGCTCATCTCTTGCCTTTCCGAACGTATCTGAGGTTAATACATGAATATGCAATTTTTCTGAAAGATCATTCAGCTTTTCTTTCACGCCGGCGAGAAGAGTTCCATCCTCAGACAGCGTACCTGAAAAATCCGTTACAAAATGTTCCAGTTCAAGACGATCATATCCGGGGATATCGAGATCAATCATGTTTTATTGTAGCAGTAATTTCCTCAACCGTTAATCCCAAAACTTCTCTGCAAAGAAAATATGAGCCTCTTTCAAACGCCTGTAATCTGTCTTCAGGCGTTCATTCGCAACGTATATGTTTCGTATGGTGCTATCAGGAGATTCTCCTTCAATACCGGATGCATACAATTTCTTCAATTCCGTTTCCACTCCTCCGACAATAAAAACATAATCAGCTGAAAGAATATACATATCGATTTCATCTTCAGCATCTCCTGAGGTATTCGGATAAAATTTTCGTGTAAAGATCTGTTTGTTCAGGGAGACAGACAGATCTATTTGTTCTCCTTTTTTTGCGAGAGAGATAAAGTCCTCAAGCCTGTTAAACACAATCAGTTCGGTCATGGCCTTACTCCTTAAATTCCATTTCAGGAAACGCAATCACACAGGCATCCTGCCTGCTACGTTATTGCGCCTATTCAGGTCGAACCCTGTCCTGCTGTACATGCAAAGCAGTGATTATCTGTGACAATTCTTCTTCCTGAGATTATATCATAATCAAACTTGTTAATATGATCTGGATAGTCCATGCCCAGGGGCATTCCGAGTATCTGGTTAAAATCGCAGTCATAGAGTTTCCCGTCCCATCCCACGCTTATCAGATATCTGCACATTAAGCCATCAAGGGTGTCTGGATTGAATGCTTTTCTCACTTTTTCCATATACGTATCATAGTTGTTTGACCGTTTCAGGAAGACTTCAAATCTCCCTATCGGCATATTTGCAAAAGTATAAAGCTTATTGAAGACAACACCAAAGGACTGCAGTTCTCTCTTATACTGCTCTTCGAGTTCACTCTGAGAAGAAGG
Organism: Thermodesulfovibrionales bacterium; assembly: GCA_022865525.1. Taxonomy (GTDB): domain Bacteria; phylum Nitrospirota; class Thermodesulfovibrionia; order Thermodesulfovibrionales; family SM23-35; genus JALHSV01. The sequence goes on along the minus strand of JALHSV010000288.1, from coordinate 365 downwards.
GAGAAAAGCACCCATCGGGTTATAGACGAGGTGGAGTTGCTTTTTTTCATTATCAGTTCCATAGCCAAGGCTGTTCAGTTTTCTCAGTGCTTCAATGCTCTTGTGGAAAGTCTGTTCGCCCCTCACTCTATCAACGCTGTCTTTGGTATAGTGGGGAAGTGATGCGATAACCTCGATATCATGTTCAGAATAGAACTCCGGGAGATATTCGAAACCTTTCTCATATAATATAGTCAAGTTACTTCTTACAATGGTATGAATGTTGGATTTCTTTGCCTTTTGTATAAGATAGGTAAAATCCGGGTTCAGTTCGGGAGCTCCACCTGTAAGATCAATTGTCCCGATAGAATATTCCTTAGCAATAT
>JALHSV010000287.1 GCA_022865525.1 Thermodesulfovibrionales bacterium | reverse complement strand
GCAACTTCGGTCATGAGCTTCGCTTCAAGTTCTGTCTTGGCCAGCAGTAATTCATACCGCAGCTCGGCAGGTCCGCTTACCTCTTTGAGCCTCCTGGAAACCTCAACAATCTGCTGGTCGAATAGCTTGATTTGTGTATAGCTGATTGTTATCTCGCGGATGAGTACCAAAGGTTCTTTCTGTTGGGTCTTGGGCAGCTTTTGTTCTCTCTCTATGGCTGCTCGAATCAACTCTCCGAGCTCCGGGTCGCTCTCATTCTGCACTCGGTCCAGGGATAATTAAAGGTGTCCGGTACCTTTTTAGGCTAACAAAACGGGAAAAGTGGAGCTGTTGAAAAAGCCATCCCATGATTTCGCAATGTATAGCCATCGACTACTTCAATGGCTGTCTTTTGTCATTTCCAGCCCTGACAATTAATGACCAGCATATTCCGCCGCCCGGGCCAGGGTACCCGTCGCTCGCGTCGTGCATAGCAAATCCCGGCCAAACAAATACCAGCAAACTCCCAAACCCACTCATAAAATCATCCAAACCTCGAAAAAACGACCAACTTGTGCCTAAGGTACTTGTGCCTACACAGGGAGCTATCTGCGGGTATTTTCAACAAAAAACCGTTCCTCCGGATAATGAGTAGGTGAACCTGGTAGATCAGGTCCCTGGAGCGGCTTGGAGAGAAAAATCGTTTGGGCAGAGGCTCAAATTTGGGTTGCCTGGGGGAATGGCATGAAGATAAGCTCTAATTTCTTATAGAAAAAAGACTTGAGAAAAGGAGCCTCCAACGTTTTATAGTAGTTGTAAACAAAGACCCAAAACGAAAGGAGGCTCACTATGTCTGAGATAGCGTATTTCAAGCAGATTCTCAAGGATGAGTTCTTTGAAAGAGTTGAGTTGTTCAACCAGTTTCTGTGTACCGAGGACATTTCCGACGTCGTCTCTGCAGCGCACTACCTGTGGCGAGATCGCATTTGGACGCCGATGCAGACGTTGTGGACGTTTCTGATCCAAGTCTTAAGCGTGGGCTGCTCTTGCCGGCAGGCCGTTGCCCACAGCCTGGTTGAGCAAGCCGTATCGGGAAAACAAGCCATCGCTTCGCCGGATCCGAGTGCCTATTGTCAAGGGCGAACAAGATTGCCCCTATCCCTTTTCAAGTCTGCTGTACAACTTGTAGGCCAACGGCTTGAAGAAACAGTCGCATCAGCATATCTATGGTGTGACCGCCGAGTATGGATTGTAGATGGTTCCAGTTGCTCAATGCCGGATACGCCGGAATTGAGAGCGACATTTGGGCAACCGGATAATATCAAAACAGGCTGCGGTTTCCCCGTCGCAAAGATAGTGACCATGTTTAGCTGGGCGACTGGAGCGGTCCGGGATGTAGCCATTGGTGTTTATCGTAGTTCTGAACTGATCCTATGGCGCCAACTGTGGGGACAATTACAACCCGGCGACATCGTCTTGGGAGATCGTTTATATTGTGTGTATTCCTATCTGTCGGAACTACTCCAAATCCGTTGTGACGGCGTATTTCGTTTACATGGCGGTCGTTCTCGTGCTCTTAATTTCCGCCAGGGAAAGCGTTTGGGTAAGAACGCCCGCCTTCAGATATGGACTCGCCCGATACAATGTCCTAAAGGCATCTCTCAAGCCTGTTGGCAATCCCTTCCGACGACACTGACGGTTCGTGTGATACGTTTTGCCACCCAGGTGCCCGGCTTTCGCAGCAAGACCATTATGGTCGCGACGACCCTCTTGGATCCGAAGGCATATCCCGTGGAGCATATAGCTGCTCTATACCGAGATCGCTGGACAGCCGAATTGCGTCTGCGAGATATTAAAACGACCTTACGCATGGATGTTCTACGATGCAAGAGTCCTCAGATGGTAAAGAAGGAAATATACATGCATTTCTTGGCATACAATCTGATTCGTGTTCTGATGTGGCAAGCGTCTCGAATCCACGGTCGCCCCTTGCATCGTTTAAGTTTCGCAGGTACTGTTCAGCGTTTTGAAGTCATCTGTCCTTATCTCTTACTGTTTTCGGGGTCACAGCACATTACGGTGCTCTGCAAGTTATTCCTGACCTGGATAGCGCATGACGTTTTACCAAATCGTCCTAACCGTGTTGAGCCACGTGCTTTAAAGCGCCGCCCCAAACAATACGATTTGTTGAATAAGCCAAGACATCTGATGAAGGAGAGACGCCGAAAATGAACTCCGAGGCTTATCTTCATGCCATTCCCCCAGGTAACCCAAATTTGAGCCTCTGCCCAAACGATTTTTCTCTCCAAGCCACTCCATGGACCTGATCTACCAGGTTCACCTACTCATTATCCGGAGGAACGG
>JALHSV010000286.1 GCA_022865525.1 Thermodesulfovibrionales bacterium | reverse complement strand
TCGGTTATATATCCTAACTTGACAAGGTTTGCGCCCAGCCTCCCCCCTTCCTTCCGTTGAAGACTCACCGCCTCTTTCAGCTGGTCATCCGTTATCAAATTCGATGTTATCAGTAATTGTCCTAACTTCGCCGCCATGCTTACATTCCAATTATCCATAACCAAATACCAATGACCAATTGCTTGGAATTTTGAATTTGGTTCCTGGGCATTCTAATCACCAAAGGTTACCCTCACAATCTCTTCGATTGACGTAATCCCTTTTTTTATCTTTGCGAGGCCGCTCATCCGTAACGTATACATCCCCAGTCTGATAGCAGTCTTTTTCAGTTCATCGGCAGAAGCACCCTCAAGAATCATCTCCTTGAGTTCATCGTGCAGAGGCATAACTTCATACAGGGCTAACCTTCCCTTGTAACCTGAGTTGTTACACTCAGGGCAACCCCTTCCCCTGTAAGAGGTTACCGACTGTGCCTCTTGTTCAGAAAAGCCTACTTCCATCAGTGCGGCAACAGACACTTTTTCTTCCTCCTTGCAGGAAGGGCAAAGCACCCGGACAAGTCTTTGCGTTGCTACGAGAATCAGTGAGGCTGCGACGAGGAACGGTTCAATCCCCATGTTCAGTAATCTGCTGATCGTGCTTGGAGCATCATTGGTATGGAGGGTGCTCAGGACAAGGTGCCCTGTCAGTGCTGCCTTCACTGCGATCTCAGCTGTCTCAAAATCTCGAATCTCACCAATCATGATAATATCAGGGTCTTGTCTCAAGAAGGATCTGAGGGCTGAAGCAAACGTGAGCCCGATATCCTCTTTCACATGAACCTGATTTATTCCAAGGAAGTTATATTCAACAGGATCTTCGGCGGTTGATACATTCACTCCTATTTTATTCAGGTAATTCAAGGCAGAATACAGCGTTGTTGTCTTGCCACTCCCTGTAGGTCCTGTAACAAGGATCATCCCGTACGGTTTGTCTAACGCCTGCATGAAATTTCTTAAATTCTCTTCTTCAAATCCCAGCTTGGTCAGGTCAACCTGAAGGTTTGACTTATCCAGAAGTCTGAGAACCGTTCTTTCGCCAAAAAGGCATGGAACTGTTGAAACACGAAAATCAATCTCTCTCTTCTTGCCGAGTTTTAATTTAATCCTTCCGTCCTGCGGGAGCCTCCGTTCCGCGATGTCGAGACTTGCCATGATCTTGACCCTTGAAGATACAGCATTTTTTATTTTTACCGGAAGGTTCATGACCGTATACATCACACCATCAACTCTCTGTCTCACCCGGAGTGAGTTTTCATATGGCTCTATATGGACATCGCTTGCTCTTTCTTTTATTGCATTGATAAGAATACCGTTCACAAGCTTGACGATAGGGCGTTCTACTTCTTGGACAGCTTCTTCTTCCTTTGCATCGACAATTTCAACATCACTTAATGCCTCGCCAACAACTTTATCAAATTCATCAACATCGACCATCATTCCTTCATCAGCCGATGTAAGCATCCCGTCCCCAGCTAATTCATCCTCAGAGAGTGTGTAATCCTTTGCTGTCAAAACGTTTGATGTCGCCTTCTTCGTCGCTATCAGGGCATCCCCCCCGTTCCGGTAATGAACCGATATGGCATTGACTATCGAGCTCTCACCCGACACAACAACCTCAACATTATACCCCGTCATGAACTTTACATCGTCTATCACAAATACATTCGATGGATCTGCCATCGCAAT
>JALHSV010000285.1 GCA_022865525.1 Thermodesulfovibrionales bacterium | reverse complement strand
GCTGTTAAATGCGGATGCTGATCTCGTTACCATCCAGGATCTACTGGGCCACAGCCGGATTACTACAACTCAGTGCTATTGTAGAGTCTCCAATCTCAAAGTGCAGAGGGACTACTATAAGGCCATTAATGTTGTACTGCAGAGGACACAGCCAATAAGAGATGATGGCTTTGAATGGGACAAAAAAGGGATAATGGGAAATAGGATTTAACTAACTGAAAACATTAGAAAAAGTAGGTTTTGTTACGTATAGCGCGGTGTTAGACGCACACCAGTCAGATCATGCGGTATGCTAATTTTCTGAGGAAAGGAGTTTGCTGTTTAGCCTAAACAGAAACGTTTGTTTCTTCTACGGAAATATCACACCGATCTGCTGAACACCATACAGCTCCTTTCTATATGCAATAATTTGGGGGGAAGGTACAAATCCATCGAGAACCTTACTTCTTGAAGTAGCCGTGAGACAGTATTGCAAGCCGGTATCTCGAATATTTCCTCCCAAGGGCTTTTTATTCAAAAAATCATGGATTCCTCCAATTTGTGGTAACGTATTATTCAATGGAAAGACTGCTTTCATCACGGTTGACTTTCTTTTATAAAAGGATTTTCCCTGCGGTCTGGATCATAGCATTTGCCGTCATTACGCTCTTTCTCTGGATTGGAGATTGTAAGGGTACAACAGAACTGAAATGGGTTGCTCTCATCTCCCTGATCGGAGGCTCGATATTCCTCCGCTGGTTCTCTGTGAGGCTGAAGGCCGTATCGCTTCAAGGAGACCATATCGTTGTATCAGACTATCGATCAGAAGAACAGATTCCCCTCAAGCATATTGAGGAGGTTAAGGAGACGCGGCTCTGGAATCCCCAACTGATCAAGCTCAGGCTTGTCAGGCCGGGACGATGGGGCAACGAGATTGTCTTTGTAGCACCACTACGGTTCCGGTTCATATTCTTGGACCATCCCCTGGTCATGGAATTGCAGGACATGATCCGGAAAAAACAGAGAGGCTCGGTCTGAGATAAGTTACTGGAGGGAATACACGATTGGATTCCACAGAAACAAAAACATTCATTGAAGAGATTATTCATGCTCATGGTGGCAGGGGATTATGGAATAGTCTAAATGGATTAGAGGTCCGGATTTCCGCATGGGGTTTTCTATTCAAGGCAAAACATTTGCCTGCGTTGGAACATACCCGCATATGGGCATCGACGCAGAAACCTCACTTAATTTTTTATGACTTTCCGAAGGCCGGTCAAACAGGGGAGTTCATTGGCACTGAGGAGGTGCGAATTCGAGGGAGCAATGGACAGGTGCTGCAAAGCCGTTCAATGCCCAGAGCAGCATTTCGCGGATTGAGAAGAAACCTTTGGTGGGACTTCCTTGATTTCATATACTTTGGAGGGTATGCCACCTGGAACTATTTAGTTACACCTTTTCTTTTCTTACGCGCAGGATTTACATTCGAATATCTTGGAGAACGGAATGATAAAACTGGCACACTATTTTGCTTCCGCATAATATTCCCAGATGATGTGCCTACCCATTGCCGGACTCAGACCTTTTATTTCGACAAAGATAAACTGCTTCGTCGAATCGATTATACAGCTGAGGTGGTGGGACATTGGGCACATGCCGCCCATTTATGCAATGAGTATCGAGATTTCTCCGGTTTGAAAATTCCCACCCATCGTCGTGTCAGACCGCTGCTTTTTAATCGTATTTTACATGGCCCAACACTGGTGGCGTTGGAGATCCACGATGTACAACTCAAGAAACGCTCTGAATCTTATTAATTACATGAAAGATTTCATTTTCTGGCGACGAGAAGCAGCATCCCGGCTTTTACGACATACATGAGAGCCTGCTGTCCCAGCAAAGTGTCCATTCCCAGATATATTACTTCTTCTCGACGGGGTATTTGTCCTCCGACCATTCTCTCCAGCCACCCTTGAGAGCTTTTGCATTGAAGCCTTTCGCAATCAGTTTTTCCGCCACACGGGCGCTCGTACCTTCATTCGGTCAGGCGCAGTAAAGGACTATCTCCTTGTCCTTCGGCAGTGTGCCGGACCAGGTATCGACGGCCCCCGGGTCCATCCGTGCGGCGCCGGGAATCTTCTCACCACTTTTCCCCCAGTCATTTTCAGACCTAACATCGAGCAAAACCAGATCGGGTGATCCCAGTTTGGCCTTCAGTTCGTCCTTTGAAACGCGGGGCACATCTTTCGTCCTTTGTATGTTCGTGCATGCTATGACCACAACAAGAACTCCCAACATTGCGAGCAACAATAATCTTTTCATAT
>JALHSV010000284.1 GCA_022865525.1 Thermodesulfovibrionales bacterium | reverse complement strand
GCCAAAGGTTCAGCCGCCGAAGTCCGATCTCAACTTTATGTAGCCCTTGACGCAGAATACATCAACCAGGATAAATTCAACCAGTTGAAAGAAATTGCAGAAGAAACAGCCAGAATTATTGGCGGCTTGAGAGCAGCTGTTCAGAAACAAAGAGATAATAAGAAATGACCAATCAGACGACACCTCAGTCCTCAGCCCTCTTCCCTCATTGACCATCTGACAGGGGAAGTTGAAGAAGATGATGAGGGTTGTCAAATGTGTAGACGCGACCCCCAGAGGCATAAGGAAAATTGGATTTTAGCTTTCAGTTTCGAGAGGAGAAGGGGGCCTATATTGTCTTAACACTCCTTCAAAGGAATTGACCGGCGATCAAATATCACGTATATCTTAAGGCAGTTATAATTGCGACATGATGTCCCCAACTTTTCGCTTGCAGCTGAAAAGGAACAAAAAGTCCTTGAGAATTTGCCCTCGCCATTATCATTATAAAGAATGACAAACTAACGAAACTACTAAAGGCCGCCCGTATTTCTGGGTTACTATGGAAAAAGATGAAAGAATGAAATATTGGCTTAATACTGCCACTCAAGATTGGAAAGTGGCAGGGCATTTGTTTGAAAAGGGGGACTTTCGTACGCTTTGTTTTTTGGTCATTTGACCTTGGAGAAAATATTGAAGGCGATTTATATCAAAAAGCAGGATGGAACACCCCCATTCTCACATAACCTTGTTTATTTATCTGAAAAAATCGGTTTGGAATTACAACAAAACAAACTTGAATTGTTCGAAGAAATTTCAGATTACAACCTTGAAGCAAGATATCCTGATGACAAATTTTCTTTTTTTAAAAGATGCACAAAAGAATTTACAAGCAATAAGCTTAAGCAGATTGAGGAGATAAGAAAATGGCTTCTTCAACAGATTCAGTCTTGAACTTACTTGAAAAATATCTTAACCGGCTGAAAGAAAACAATATTCCTGTCCAAAAAGCGTTATTGTTTGGGTCATACGCTATCGGGAAGCAGAGAGAAGATAGTGATATTGATGTTGCTGTCATTTCGACGGCCTTTAAAGGGGATAGGTATTCAGACAGGAGGATGATTGTCCACTTTCGCCGCGGGTTGGATAGCAGAATTGAACCAATGCCATTTACTCCGAAAGATTTTGCAGAAGGAGGCATCCTTATTGATGAGATAAAAAAAACAGGACAGGCAATACTGGGTTAGTCCGTAGAATTGTGGCAACGCCCCCCGTCCCGGGGCGTCAAAACATCATAAAAAAATATTCCCTTAAATAGCCTACCGTCCCTTTTAATACTGTTTTTGACCCCAGAAAAAAAGACCATCGTCCTCAATTAAGGGGTTAAGACAGAATGAGTCAAGAGCGGACCCCTTTGACCCCTTTCATAGGACTGTGGACTGAGGGTTGAGGACTGGGGGCTTAGGACTGAGGACTGAGGACTTAGGACTGAGGGTTGAGGGTTGAGGGTATCGGACCAGGCTGTGGTAACAGTATGAAAAAGGTTGAGAGGTTTGAGGATTTGATTGCTTGGCAGAAAGCCAGGCAGCTGACAAAAGAAATTTATAAACAGACCAGGGGCGAGCCATTTTCCCGTGACTTTGGGTTATGCGATCAGATCAGACGTGCTTCGGTCTCTATAAAGTCGAACATAGCGGAGGGTTTTGAACGTGCAGGACGTGCTGAATTCCATCAATTCCTTGTTATTGCCAAAGGTTC
>JALHSV010000283.1 GCA_022865525.1 Thermodesulfovibrionales bacterium | reverse complement strand
TTTTGACTGGTCATCGCTGATGGCCATGATCTCCGAGGCATTGCCGCGCAGAATGGTCGGCGCCTCGGCTTGAATCAGTTCACGGATCGTTTGCGTGCGGAACGGGGTGGCGCCGGCGCCCACCGGGTCGTAGACAATGGGAATGCCTTTTTTTTGGGCTTGCCGGGCTGCCTTTGACATGGAGTGGATCCAAGGTGTGCTCAATGTCCCGATATTGATGACCAGGGCCGAGGCGATATTGACCATGTCCTCCACTTCTTCCCGGGCATGGGCCATGACCGGCGAGGCACCCACGGCCAGCAGGGCGTTAGCGGTCAGGTTCATGACCACGTAATTGGTGATGTTGTGCACCAGGGGAGACTGGCGGCGAACAAGCTCGAGATTTTGGTCGATATCCTTGGCAGATATGCGCATGATCTATTTTATTACAGCCGTGGATCAAAGTCCATCCGCTGCCGATGGGCCGCGTTTTTCTCTCTGGAATTCAGGCTTGTTTTTTGCGGGCTTTTGGCTTAAACTTAGCATTCGGAAAAAGGAGCCCCATGCAACTTGACGATGTAAAGATCTCGCGAGCCATCATTGATAATTATTTCAAGAAGCTTCTCTCCTGTTTGGAAGTCGACGTGGCCCTGGTCGGTGCCGGCCCGGCCAACCTGGTCTGTGGCACTCTGCTCGGTCGCGCCGGCATTAAGACCGCCCTCTTCGAATCCAAGCTGGCCCCAGGGGGCGGCATGTGGGGCGGCGGCATGATGTTCAACGAGATCGTCATCCAGGAAACGGCCCTGCCCCTGCTGCAGAAAATGAATGTCCGCACTCAAGCCTACGAAAAAGGCTATTTCACGGCCGACAGCGTGGAATGCGTGTCTACTTTGATCTCGGCCTGCGTGCGGGCGGGAACACCGATCTTCAACCTGGTGCGTGTCGTCGATGTCATGTTCCGCGAGCAGCAGGGGCAGAAGCGGGTGAACGGCCTGGTGCTGCAATGGGCCCCGGTCGAGCACGCCGGCCTGCATGTCGATCCGCTGACCATCCGCGCTAGATACACCGTCGACGGCAGCGGCCATCCGGCCGAGGTCTGCTCGATCGTCAGCCGCAAGATGGACGCCAAGCTCAACACGGCCAGCGGCCAGGTGATGGGCGAAATGTCGATGTGGGCCGATAGGGGCGAAGAACTGACCATCGTCAACACCGGGGAGATCTTCCCCGGCCTGTTCGTGGCCGGCATGGCCGCCAACGCGGCCATGGGCGCGCCGCGCATGGGTCCGGTTTTCGGCGGCATGCTCCTGTCCGGAGAGAAAGCGGCTGGGGAGCTGCTCAAGAAACTTCGCTGATGACCAATAATCATTGCCCGCGCTGCGGCCAGCGATTGGAAAAGCGTCGCTTGGAAAACACGGATCGCGGCTATTGTCCGTCATGCCAATTGCCGGTTTATGAAAATCCGGTTCCGGCCATGGCGGTCGCTTCCGGGTTGCCAGCCGTGGATCTACAGTTTCCCTGGGGAGCATACGTCATCACCAGTCAGGACCATCTGCAGATCGCTGAACAGGCCTGCTCAGGGGGCGCGCGCGTCATCCAATACCGTGACAAAACCGCCCCGCCGCCGCGGCGCTTGGAAATCGCCCGCGCCATCCGCCGGGTCACCCGTCAGCATGGCGCCCTGTTCATCGTCAACGATCACATCGATACCGCCCTGCTCTCCGCGGCCGACGGCGTACACTTGGGCCAAGATGACCTAGGCATCACCGAGGCTAGGAAGATCGTTCCGGCCGGTTTCCTGATCGGTAGGTCCACCCACTCCCTGGACCAGGCCGTGGAAGCCCAGGGCCAGGGAGCGCATTACATCGGCATCGGCCCGGTCTTCGCCACCCCGACCAAGGAAAACTATCCGCCCATCGGCCTGGAGACTCTTTGCCAAGTCGCTGCCGCAATCACCATTCCGTTCGTGGCTATCGGCGGCATCACCCTGCAAAACCTAGCCGGGATCAGCAGGGCCGGGGCCGTAAATGTAGCCATGGTGCGGGAATTCCAGAAGGAAACAGCTCAAACGGTCTGTTCCGTCAACAAGGTGTTGCGGGCGGCGACGGAAAGAGAGGCCGATTGACTTTGGGCTGGCGATTTTCCTACAATTTTCCCATCCGGAGGTGAATCATGGCCGAGATCAGGCCCTACAAAGAAAGCTACTTTGTCCACCGCAAAAAAATATTTTTCGTCATAGCGCTGATCTTGATTGCCGGCGCGGCGGTTTTAGCGGTCCTGTATTTCCGTTCCGCTGCCAGCCAGGGGATTTATGTGGGTAAAGTTGTCCAGATCAGCGGCAGTACCGAAGATATCGGTCTGGTCAAAACTTTTCGGGAAGGAAAATCGATCAGTTATTTTTCGGCTGCCAGCGGCTTCAATGACTTGATTTTTCACCGTTTCAAAGGGGACTATGCCATTAAAATCATTGCCCGCGATGCCGCCGCTTACCTGGATAAAAGGAAGCGCGAAATCGAGGCCGCGGCCGCGCGGCGGGTAGTCGATACCAACGCGGAGGCCCCGTCCACCTTGCCGCCGCCTGTCAATGTCGTATCCGGTGATGACGAGACCATTGAAATCGCTCCCGGTAAGAATGAAAGCCCGGCCAGTGCGGAAATACCAGCCGCGGTGCTGGGTGAGACGGCCCGGGAAGATAGTGACGATGCGCCAGGCTACGCCCGGACGCGCCAAGCGGGCGTTCATGAATATGACCGGGAGGCACGCGAAATGGCTTACAAGGCCGATGAGATCGATACCCTGTGGCAAAAATACAGCGACTTCTGCCAGGGGACGATCGCCGTGACGTCCGGCAATGCTTTTGGCCGTCAATGGTTCGGCATTTATACCACCATCAATGCCGCCGATACTCCCGAATGCCGGATGATGATCCAGGACATGGAAACCCTGGCGGCCGAGATCGATGCCGGCATGGAAGCGGCGTGGGAGAAGGCGCACCGGGCCGGTGTCTACCCGGGCCAGATGCGCGCTGTCCAGCAGAAATACCGCCTGGAACTGGATCGTTGGAACAAATAGTGTTGCTCGGCGGAAGTTCAGTGGCTGCGGATGATCTCCTTGATCCGCATCAGGTTGCCGCGTTCGAATTCATAGTGCTCCAGCTAACCAAGCGCGTTAATATTTACGGCCGCGGACTCAGGCAACTTGGCGATCTCCTGCTATTTCAAGCCCCGTGGCCATTTTTTTTATCACGACAATTATATAGTCAAAAGCAAGATTCCCTGTGACCCCATTATCTTATAGCCGCTCTCAGCGCCAACTTCATTTCATCCATCCAGATATCAATAATTAGATCAGTAGTTCCAGGTATTCTCTGTATTACATAGTCAGAAGGACAAAGACTTGGTGGATTGAACAAGCTAGACTGGATTTTACGAAACATTTTATAGGTTCGGGGAAGTTCATGGGTCACTACGTTTCTGGTCCACCTGAGGCTATCCACAATAGTGACGGCAGAAATCGCATTTGTAACAGTCTGGGAATTCGCTATCCCAAGCAACGTCGCAGCACGCACAGAAACAGCTGGGACGTGCCAATCTGGTTCCCACGAGACATCCATGGGCTTATTACGGGACCAAATGTTTCTAAGCTTTTGGACGGGATTAATTGGAGTGGCTCTTGGTAGTAATGTACCTGATAGTGTTCTGCAGTTCCCAAGAGCTGATTTAAGTATTAGTTCTCTGCAACGAGAATTCCATTGATCATGGAGCTTAATTATGCAATATGCAATAATCGACTTTGCGATGACGGGGTTTGAGGGATAGAGGGTCAATGCATATGCCACTTTTTGGTCTAAGGCTAAGCACGCCTGTTCAAATCTACAGGCTATCCGAAGTAACGATTTCATCTATTTCCCGAAAATAAGTGAGAATACCTCGAAGCGAACTTTACGACTTAACAAACGTTGTGTAGACGCGGATGATGCATTAATAAACTTCTCAAGTTCTTTTTCCGCAGAATCAACGCCACGCTCCAAATCTGCCAACTTGTTAACTATATTCTGAACGGAGTCTAAACCTGTTTTCGAAGGGAAGATCACGAGCTGGCCTTTAGGAATAGAATATTTCTGATATAAATAAGCGGCAAACATCATAAGTATCTGGTAATGTTTGGCTATATTACCTTTAAGAAATGCAGAAAGATTCTTATCAAAGAAATTAACAGCTTCGTCTATCTTTTTCCTGAATTCCTTGTCATCCTTCTCTCCAAAGTATTCGTCAGTCATGAGCTTATAAAACCGATCAATACTTTTCTGACCCCCGTCTACAACACCTATATGGATCACTTGGTAAACTTGAGAGAAAAATTCGTCATCAAGCATCCTAAACCGTTGTTTTGTAGAAAAAATGTCATACTTCTCTAAAAAGCCCCTATGGATTTGAGAACACCTTCTCACTGCAAACTTGAATTCCGTTTGGTACTTGGCATGGCGCATTTCTGCTGCGTTCAAGGTTACAGTGTACGAGTTCAATCTGGCAAAAATATCGATAACATCATCATCTGAAGCATTTAAAAGATGCTCAATTGTCAGAGTATATCCTAAGAACTTTTCCTGATCTTGTTCAGATAGATTAGAGTACTTCATTCCTCTAAACTTCTCTGAACGTGATGTCAATAAAAACTCGTCATTCGCAAACTCGCATATCGATCGTATTCGTTGCTGACCGTCTATGATCTCTCTAATACTCGTCTGTCTCTTGGCATCCAATTTTGTCCGTATGAAAATTTTTGGAATTGGCAGTTCCTGTAATATTGTGTCTATCAGGTATGTTCTTGCCTGAGGTGTCCAAACAGAATATCGTTGGAACCGCTCATTGATTATCAGCTCTTTTTTTTTGTACCATTGGATTACATCAGTTATTTGCCAAGTAATTGGTTTTGCTGTTGCCATATTTATCCTCCCTTGAAATTTTTAAAACCATCAATCAATTGTTTGAAAGACGTCGGTCGGAATTTTTCAAAATTTTCCTGGTCCACATAGACGAAGTCGTATTTTATAGCTGTTTGTACATGATTGATGTCAATGCACCATTGCCGCAGTCTTGCCATTTTGAGCGGGACATCTAAATCCTCAACTCCCTTAGTTTCAACAATAAAAATTCGTTTGTCGGTCAGTTTGACCATAAAATCAGGATAATAATTGGAGATGTTTCCATCAGCATTGACATAATCCAGCTTGAAATGCACCGCCATATAATTCTTGGCATAGGAGGCCACATCATCACAATCTTCAAGAAAGCGGGCGAACAACAACTCGAAATGGCTATCGCCAATGATCCGGTTAAAGACACTTTTTTTCGGGATAAGATACCACTGATCCTTGGCCACGAAGGGACGGGTTTGCCTGAGCTTGATAGAATCACGAATTTCCGCATCACCTTTTTCTTTTACGGTAAGGGCATTAATTGCTTTTTTAAACGTCTCGATCAGAGTTTTTGTTGCCGCCAATTCAGACAGGTTGCGCAGGGTGCTGGGAATTTCCAGTTCCACAGGGTGATCGAAAAGCTCATTTTTGACAAAATCCTTTACCTTTCCATACAGCACATTGTAGCCGCTGACCAACCTTAAATCTTTCATGATTGTCCGGGCAAAATAGCCGATTACACTGCTATAGTCGGCAACACCAACGGAATCAAGGATGGTCGTATGCGTTACTTGGCCGGTGGTGATGTCCTTGAATACGATCTCACGCTGTTCTTCTTCAGAAAACTGGAGATAGATCACGCGTTGATGACCCAAGGCGCGAATATCAAGGGCTCCCAAATTTTTATATTCCCGATAAACGCGCGGAGTCAGCACCGGGATTTCTATATCCAAGGCAGCAATATCTTTCTTGACGTTTTCGTTGTCAACCTCAACCACCAATGGGGTTTTAGGTTGAGTTCCCTCTCCCATCGGCTTGCGCTCCAACACCACGCCTTCTGCCTGAATCGACTCAACGAAGTCCATAAACGCATTTGTCCCAACCACACTGACATATTCTTCGATGAAACCAGGATACATCTTGCGCAGGCCGCGGCCCAATGTCTGTTCCGGCAGAATGTTGCTTTGCGCGGCATAAGGACGTAGACCAACAATCGTGGTAACATTGCGCACATCCCAACCCTCTTTAAGCACCATTACGGAAATGATGGCCTTGTAAGGGCTGTCCAGACTATCAATATCATTGGCTTGCTTGCGCAGCTTGTCCAATTCCTCTTTGTCCTTGCCTGTGCTGGATTCAGATATTTCACCGTTCTTTTTGGTGTGAATGACCAGTACCGCATCTTTCAGATCCTGATAATTACTTTCAAGATATTCGGCAACATCATCGCAATTCCTGGTATCATCGGTCATGACAAACAAGATGGCTTTCTTGCCCATTTTTTCGTGCTCGGCATATGCCTTGCGCCACTCGATCACGCCGAGGTGAATATAGTCGGCGTATTTTTCGGTGTATTTGGCACTTTGCCGTTCAATCAATTTTGCGCGACTGGCCGCATCAGGAAGGACAGGATGTTTGACCACGTTCTGAGAAATTGCTTCAACCAATGGATAATCGGATACCGTTTGGACGAATATCGCGCCATTGATATGCTTGGGGGTTGCGGTGGTGTCAACCTGCATGGAAAGAGCGGCCCCCTTTTGTTTCAGGCGGTTATGGATATCCTCGATTGACTTGAACCAGGCCATTTTCGGGTCGTGAATGTGATGTGCTTCATCATTGAGAACCATCAGCTCATCGATATCGCGAACAATCATGCCCAAATCCACTTTGGAATCGGTAGTTGCCCCGCTTGGCTTCTTGCCCAAAAAATAATCCATTGTATTTTCGTCATTGGGCGAAGCGGGAATGTCATCGCCGGCATAGACGCGGTGGATGTTGGTCAGGAAGATGTTTCCTGTGGGGCGGGTGATCTTCACATCATCCTGCACATGCAGAGTCATTTGAAAATCATCGCGCCAGTTGTGCCCATCCACTCCATCTTCGGGCAAAATCGGATCATCTTTAATAAAAATGCGCAAACCTTGAAAATCCTTGTAGATGCGATCCAGGACAATGATGTTGGGAGCGATCACCAAGAAATTACGCGCCAGTTCTGAATCCGCTTCATACAGCTTATGAAAAAAACTCCAGGCCAGTACCAGGCTCAGCACTTTGGTTTTCCCGGAGCCGGTCGCCATTTTTACCACAAAGCGCCGCCAGGTTTCATCGAACATTCCAGCCGAAACCAGGCCGGAGCTATCAAAACGCATCATGTCGAATTTGTCTTTGACTCCCACTACATCGTATAAAAAAATAATTGTCTCCATAGCTTCGCGTTGGGCAAAATAATACTGGAACTCAGCCATTGAGCCATCCGCTTTGGGCAATAAATGGGGAAAACCGAACCACCAGTTAAGCAAGCTCTTGCTGGTGTTTGTCGCTCCGGCATAGCCGCTATCCCGCCATTCTTTTACCTTCTTGCGCAGTTGCGATACCAGCGGCGGCATCAACTTTTCCATACTGGTCTCGCGCAAGGCTTCATCGGCGGGGAACCAGCGGATGGCCGGGTCAATTACAGTATATGGCGATTTCGGAAAATCTTGATGGAGTGCCATAATAACTTTAAACCAGCAACCGCTTGTTCGCGGTTATAACGGGAATTCCTCGGCTTTTAAAATCGCCATCGTCTGTTACCATCTTCAACCCATCCTTTTTACACAGGTTCGCTAAAATCTGGTCGTTAAAATCAAAATCACCTGCCGCATACTCATCAACCAAGGTATCAATCGCAAGCGATTCAAAACCGCTATCTACTCGCGTACAGTGTTTCAATACTTGCCTTATATCAGCAGCAATATCTTGGGCAACAAGCTTGAAATCGGCACTTTTGCGAAATGTCTTGAATTCCTTGATATGTGGAGCGACAAGTTTCCACTTCGATCTGGCATAACTGTTAATGAACTCTGAGACAATCAGAACATCAATATAAATATGGCTTTGCGCGGCGAGAATATTGGACAGGGCTTGAGAATAGACAGCGACCCGCTTATCCACCGGTTTTTGTGGGCCATAAACGAGCAACCAGATATTTGTGTCCAGCAACAATTTATCTGCGGGGTTGAAGTTGTAGTTGGCAACCGCTTCCGCCTTATGCGTCATCGCTGTCACCTCCCAGTGTTTCCCGAACTGCTTGGTCAAATTTTTGCGGGTCTTTAAAGTATTGCTTGGCCGTTTCAACCACCCGTTTTAACAAAGCCAGATCGTCAGGCTGAATATCCTGCACCTTGAGTAAGGAACGTATTTGATTCTCATTAAATTGTCCATATAACTGGCCAATCGCGGCATTCAAAAATGCCGAAGTCAGAGTAGCAATGTTATGGAATGAGAGCATGACACTCCATCCTTCTTTCAAGGCGGCAGCAAGGCGATCATAGACTTTTTGTCCATCACCGGAGGCAACGCATAGTGGGCTGCCTACGATTTTAAATATGGAAAGTTCCAAATTATTTCGCATTTTTCCTTCTCCTTAAAATATATTAGCTTCCGTTAATTCGGAAGAGAGTACATAGGATTGCGTATCCGAAGTATTGATTTCCACACTAACCACTGTGCCGGGGAAAGACTGGCTTAAATGAGCAGTAATGGTTTTGCCTTTTTCCCGTTGCCAGTACCCGTCATCTGACACAATTTGGATGCGTCCGCCATTCAAATCAATGAACTCACATAGCAGTTTCAAGCCCAGCCCGCCTGGGATTTTGCCACGCTTAGTCGTATTGCGCCCTTCGGTAGCCCATGTAATTGCATCTTCCGATGCGAGATCGAGGTTGGTATTTTCCTTTACATTTTGGCGGATACCAATACCTAGGTCGACCACGGAAAAATCGAGCCGCTGCCGTTTTGGAAAAAATTGTCCGCAGCTAAAAATTCCCTGTTCAGTCCGTGAGTGTAACACGGCATTACTGAAAATTTCAAAAACGCTTTCGCGGAACCTTTTCAGCAGTCCCTGCGACATAGTAGGCATTTCCGAACGGTGCATCAATTCAGTCTCAATATAGTCGGCGAAATAACGATCGTCTTTAACGTCAAACCGTTGATAGGGTATTGTTGTTCCCCACTGATCGGGGATCTTTTCACGCGCATAATGACTGAGAAACCCATTTTTAGACAGAATTTTTTCCACATTAGGCTGTATGTTTTTCAATTTAACCGTGTTCACATTTTCGCCCAAACGATAAAGAATTGCACCAAATGCCGCACACATATCAGCGTCAAACCAGGTTGTCGTGGTCATGTCAATTTCAATATCATCAAATAAACAATCCTTTGTTTGTGCCTGCAAGCAAACCAATGCCTCGAAGCCTCTTTGGTTGTGACAAATCTCTGGCAGGAGAAATCTCATACCTTCACCTCAACGATCATCATCGTGTCATTGCCGAAAATATCCACTACCTTTACGCCCACTTTTCGCCTTCCAGGCTCACATTCACAAATGCTGCTGGTCAGTTCCAGCGCCCGATCCTTTTTTGTGCGGAAAGATTGCCACTCGTTTTCAAAGATATATTCCCCGGTCCAGACTTCCTCGAATCGCCCCTCGCCCTTTGGGAGAGGGGTCGGGGGTGAGGGTTCGGACGAAGTTACCGGCATCCGAACAAATTCTTTCTTGCTTTCAAAATTGAAATCTACCGACCAGTAATCGATCCAATCGGTCCAGTTTTTAGTAAGGACCTCGCGGCTGACAATGCCGTCTTTGTCTTTGCTCACTTTCACGATCTGACCCTTCTCCACCACAATTTTGCTGGATTTGTCTTTAAGAGTCGCTTCGGCGTTGGCAATAGAGTCCTGTGAGTAGAAGACCGAAAAATCGGTCAATTCAACCGCGACACTATTTTTTTTGATATGCGGCTTGATTTCGATTGCAGCCACATCATGGAAAACAACCTGGTTTTTCTCCACGGCTCGTTTATCAAATACATCAGCAGGAATGTACTTGGGGGCAATATCAATTCCCTTGGCTTTGGCTTCATCCAGCGCGAAGGGGAACAATCCCATCTCGAACTCAAAGCCAAGGATATCGACCCGGGTGATATGGTTCTGGCGGCATTCAATAATAACCTCTTCGACAAACAAACGTGTCACCGGCATGTTGACCGGGCCAATCACAACCAGGCGTCCTGCTTTTTTCCCGGAGAAAGTATGAAATCCTGCGGTTCTTTCGGCCCGGTAAGCGCGCAGGATCAAGTCGATAAAGGCATTTTCCTTTTCGTCAAGTTGTTTCTGCTGTTCGACTTCACGCAGGTTGGGATTAACTCCGATATAGTGTTGGCGTTCATATCTCCCCATGTTAAGGATCTCGAAAGCTCGATAGTTCTTGCCTTCTTCCTTCAACTGCCGTTGGACTCCGATCAGCCGCTTGCGCGTAGTGTGAATGGCAAACTTGCCAAGATCGCTAACGATCCATTTCCGTCCCAGCTTCTCCGCCACCGCCGCCATTGTTCCTGACCCACAGAAGAAGTCAGCCACCAGGTCGCCTTCGTTGGAAGAAGCTTTGATGATGCGTTCGAGCAGGGCTTCAGGTTTTTGGGTGGGATAACCTACTCTTTCAGAATGATCTTGTATTACGTAGATGTCGCTCCACCAGTCATTGATAGGCAAGTAGTCATCTTCTGACAAGTATTTTCTATACACTTTCCCATCAGCGTGTTTGTATTCTTTATAATAGCCATCTTTGTCTTTTCCAGAGAACTTTTTTATTTGCTTTTCTCCAAAAGGTTGTCCAATTTCAGCAGCGTTAAAAATCCATGAACCTGTCTTATTGTAGAACCAAAGAGTTTCATGCTTTCTTTTATACTGTTTTGGAGATTTGCCAGTTCCTTGATAACACCATATAATTTCGTTTCGGTAAGAATCATGTCCAAATATTTCATCAAGAACCAAACGTATATATGGAGTAACTCGATAATCGCAATGCACATAAATGCTCCCATCCTCGGCCAGTAAATCCCGCATCAACACTAGCCGTTCGTAGATCATAGCGATAAACGAGTCGGCCCCTTTCCCCCAGGTGTCCCGGTAAGCGATCTCTTCCAGGATGTTTGGTTTCTTGGTGAAAGTGTCGTCACCGATCTCGATGTCCATGCTGAAATCCGCGCCTACGTCGAAGGGCGGGTCAATGTAAATCAGCTTGAGGCCGCCTTGTTTTTCGATCTCTTCGCGCAGCGGGCCATTTTTCAGTGAGGAGAGGATAAGCTTATTGTCGCCCCAGATGAGCTTATTGGTCCAGCCTTTGAGCTGCCTGCCGCGATTATCGAGGCTGAAACCCATGGCTTCGAACATTTTGTATTGCTTTTCCTTTTTCCCTTCTGAACGCGGTTCATCCACCTGCTCAATGACCTGGAAAGGGAGGACGATATTGCAGACCTCATTGGTTTTACCGTTCCAGACCAGCTCGACCTCACGCTTTTCCTCGAACAGCAGGAAGCGAAACTTGTCCGGCAATGGCTTGCCCGCCTCGATATAACGGATGATTTCCCGTTGTTCCTGCTCAGTCAGTTTTGGCATGAATCTCCTCGTCTATCTTACCAATTACGTTTCAATAAAAGCATTTTAGATAAAACTCATAAAATTATCAAATGTGGAAAAGCATTTTAAACGTAACCAAGCATGAAATTCACTTTACATAATGCTTGACTTCTTTATCACGAACCCTACTCGAACTCTCCGCTTTCGATCCACTCGTTTTTAATCAGGGACCAGAACTCGTCGGCCAGGCCTGCCAGGACATACTCGTTAGGCAATCAGCCGTAGACGCTGAAGTCGAACATAGACGGCAGGTCGGCTGTCGGTATTTTCCCACGCTGGCCAGCACTGCGGCCGCTGCATTGCCGCTGGGAGCATGATGGTAATAATGAGTCATTTGAGTCATTTTTGAGTCATTTATATTCATGATTCATTTGAGTCTTTTTTGAGTTGTTTCTTGGCGATAATGTAGTAGGCACCGCGTGCTGCACCAAGCCGTATAAAGATTCCCTTATCCACCAATTCAGCCAATTCTCGAATTGCTGTTGGGCGACTTGTGTCGGCAACTTTCTGGTACTCGCGATTTGTAATCCGCCCATTTACTTTCACGTAAGCAACCGCCTTCATCTGTCTTTCGTTCAAACCCAGCCCCGCCATTACCTTATCAGTCAGCCACTCGCGCCAGAGGGTGACTACAAAATGCGGACCCTGTTGTCTGAAATCGGGTTCAGGCAGGCCAGCGCTCAGGCAGTCGGCAATCATGTCAGTCGTGCCGGTTCCGGCCTTTTCGGCATACTGGACGCGGAAAAGCGGCTCGGCTATCAAGGGGTTGCGAGGAATCGGTCCGTGGGGTTCTCTCAGAAGTTCGGGCGTCAATCCCGACGGGAGTTCTCCAGGATTCCACACTTCCACCCGGTTCGAATACACCAACACCTGAACAAAGCCAGTGCTGCGGTAATTACGGTGAGTTACGGCATTGACCACGGCTTCGGTAATCACTAATCGGGGAATCTCATACTCCACAGGAGTCTGCAATCCAGCGGCACGCGTTCCGACTCTGCGGTCAATTTTACCAAGGACAAAGTCAACCGCTTGACCAATCAGCTCAAAAAGAGTCCCTTCATAGGGCTGTTGCGATGCGATCGGCTTGTGCTTTTCCGTCCCTTGAAAGTAGAAGCAATGTACTTGTGCATTGTTGAAAAATCGGGCGGGCTCTTTTCCAAAGAGAAGCATTGCCGCATTGGTAGGCCGACCATCTCGTAGCAGTTGAAAATTCTGCAAAACAGCTTTGGGCGCACGCGACCCTTTCAGTGACAGCCGTCCCTTCGCCTCTGCCGTCTCTAGAAACGTAGCAATCTGTTTGTCATCGATATCCCGCAGCGTTGCACCCGTACAGATTGTGTCATCAAAAGGCGTGGTTCTGAGAGCGCCTTGACGCTCAAGGTATTCAACAAGACTTGCATACACCTCGCGAATCAGGCTGGGGATATCCATAAAACGACGGCGTGTGACCTGGCGGCCTGCTTTGCGTACCAGCGCCGCCATTTCTGTTTCACGTCCAGCGTCGTCATCACCTTTCACATAGACTAATCTTTCCCGGTTGGTTTTTGTGGCATGATCAAATTCGAGTTCGGTTGGTGATTTTCCATCTGCGTTTTTCCAGCCATACTTATTGCCCAGTATAGCAAGATAAATGTCGCGCTGCTCAACCTCAGTCGTGTAGATGTCGTCCGGTTTGCGATCGCAGGCGGGAATATCCTCAAAAAGGAATATATCCCCGATGAAACGACTCAGCAAAGGATCATGGATAAAAAAGTTTTTTATTGCACGTCGCTCTTCAGCAAGCTCTTTTTGCACACTGCTGATGAAAACGCGCTTTTTGTTCATTATGCTTGCACTCCCAGCTTCCATAGAATGGCTTTCAGAGTAACTTCGCTTTCAAACTTCAGGTTCCCCTTACCAGTCACCTCTCCGGCAAATTCCTGCGCCTCCACGTATTTGTAAATTGGTGATAACATGAAAACAAAGAAAAAACAAGAATCCGTCTCAGGCGGTTCAGTGGCTGCGGACGATCTCCTTGACCTGCGCATCTTACTGAATGGGGAAACGCATATCAAATCAGGAAGGTGAACGGTTTTCGGCAGCCGGCAAGAAACAACATAGAAAACTTTCTTAGATTTCGCTTATTGCCTGTTTGTTTTGTCTTCTTCCCTAAACCCTGTACCCTAGACCCTGAACCCTGTACCCTATACCCTTTGTTTATCCGACCACCCCCATCATGAAGACCATCACGAACAGGGCCACGGTTTCGATCAGGCCCAGGACCATGATGTAGTTGCCGAAGCCCTTGCCGGTCTCGGCCAGGGCATCCGAAGCGCAGGCGCCGGCCTTGCCCTGAAGCCAGGCCGAAAAG
>JALHSV010000282.1 GCA_022865525.1 Thermodesulfovibrionales bacterium | reverse complement strand
ATGCCTCAAGGACAGATGCCTCAAGGACAGATGCCTCAAGGACAGATGCCTCAAGGACAGATGCCTCAAGGACAGATGCCTCAAGGACAGATGCCTCAAGGACAGATGCCTCAAGGACAGATGCCTGCACGTCAGATGCCCCCGGCTGGACAGCAATTTGCGCAGCCCGGCATGACAACCATGGGAAAAACACAGGTCATTATCCCCGAATCTGTTAAGGGAAAATGGAGTGGGGTGAAGATAATTTGTGAGGATAAGGTCTCGAAGACAAAGCAGGAATATGTTGTAAAACTCAATGGTGATTTCCAGATTCCAAACTCGAATATCAAAATTCATGTTGGTGAGTTTCTCCCTGATTTCAGGATGGATGGGCTGAATCTTACTTCGGGATCAAATGATCCAAGGAACCCGGCCCTCGGTATCAGGGTTTTTGAAAATAATAAGCAGATTTTTCCTGCACCCGGCAAACAGTGGGGCTGGTTATTTTCTAAAGTGCCTTCTATACATCCCTTTGAGCATCCGAAATATGGCATTACCCTCAAGGAAGGCGTAAAGAAAGGATAGAGAAATACATTCGTGCGCCCATAGCTCAGCTGGATAGAGCGTCGGACTACGAATCCGCAGGTCGGGGGTTCGAATCCCTCTGGGCGCGCCATAATGAATAGTATTATAAATCTTGACAAGCCTGCGCATATAACTTCACAGCAAGCCGTAGTAAAGGTAAAGCGGTTATTGAGTGCAAAAAAGGCGGGGCATGCAGGAACACTTGATCCAATTGCAACCGGCGTTTTAATCGTCTGTCTGAACGAGGCAACGAAGATAACACGATTCTTAGCAGACCTCGAGAAGGAATACATTGCTCAGTTGAAACTCGGGGAAAGAACCGATACCTATGATTCTACCGGAAAAATCGTTGAGAAAAAGGATATCGGGGTTCTTTATGCAGAAGATATTCATGAGGTCCTGAGCAGATTTAAAGGATGCATTCAGCAGATTCCCCCAATGTACTCAGCAGTGAAAATCGGCGGTGAACCTCTCTACAAGCTGGCGAGAAAAGGGATTTCCATCGAGCGACCCGAGAGAAGCGTTCATATTTATCAGTTGGAACTCTTATCATTTCATCACCCTTACGTAAATGTAAGCGTGACATGTTCAAAGGGAACATATATAAGGACACTCTGCGAAGACATCGGCAATGCCCTCGGGACAGGTGCACATATGACGGCGCTCAAGCGGACCAGGGTGGGTAATTTCAGGATTGAAGACGCGGTTTCTATCGCGGAACTACCCGATAAAAAAAATATCTTTTGTTCAATGGATGAAGCCCTCTCCCATCTGAAAGAGATAATACTCGATCATGACTCGTGGCTTAAAGCAAAAAATGGGCTGCCGGTCGATATTCCCCGGAATGTTACGGGAACTCCTTTCGATGGAGCAAATAAAGACATATGCGATACTCCTCTGAGAGATAGTGAATATGTACGCTTGAAAAATCCTGCCCATGTCCTCTTCGGAATTGGAATTCTTGGAAGCAATTCTCTTAAGGTAGAAAGGCTTTTTAACACATCCTGAGAGACAAAAATAGGTTCATTCGTAAAAAATTTAAAAAACATATAAGAAGAAGAATGTCTGGATTCCCGCCTTCGCGAGAATGACGAAAAACAGACAGTTAAGAGTGTCATTCCCCGACTTGATCGGGGAATCCAGTGTTCCTTCAACTTAAATACGAAAGACACAAAAATTACGCATTTGCAACCAAATTGCCCCTTCTGTGACCTTAATCACAAACTTCAACTAATTTATTAATATTTGGCCAAATCCTCTTATTTATATTAAATAATACTTGACAAGATATTTTTTTTCTGGTATTCATATGCTAT
>JALHSV010000281.1 GCA_022865525.1 Thermodesulfovibrionales bacterium | reverse complement strand
TCTGCAACAGACCTATATCCCGAGCGCTTCAACGATCCTCTTCTTCTGTTTTTCTATGACCTTCTGTCCATGCTCCAGATTTCTGATAATCTCTTTCTTTGCCCCATCCGAAAGGTCTTTCCCCCGTTCTATAACGTCGGTAACCTTATCTCTCACTTCACCGGTAAAATCATTTATGCTGTCAACAGCATCTTCAACCAAATGCACGGTTTCTTTTTTGATCCGCCGCGCGGTCTTCGAAATATCCTTTCTGGTTGCCCGGCCTGACTTCGGTGCATAAAGCAATGCAACGGCAGCACCAATGAGTCCCCCTACGAGAAACGCCCCTGCGATTTTCCTGTAATCGTTCTCCATACTCGTCTCCTTTCTGAATGTATGTGGTATATTGTAAACTTTAACAGGAATAACAGCGGGAGTCAACTTTAATACCCTGCCTTAAAAGGTTGAATTTTTACGTAATTTCGATCATATTTAATCATGGCTGACGACAAAAAAACGATGACTGACCTGATGAAAAGCCCTCAATGGCGAATTGTCTCGGCCGTTCTCATCTTTTTTCTGTTCATTTATCTGTGGAATCTGTTTTTCAGGATTGGAACTTCTGAATACCATACCATAGGTTACAGTCACTTTCTTGAACAACTGAATGCCGGGAACATTCATTCCGTTATCATAAAAGATCTTCAGATAACCGGATCACTCGTGAAAGAGATACCTATTCAGCTTCCTGACGAAAAAAGCACGGCCCCGGTAAAAAAATTCCACACCTTTCTTCCTTCTTTCCAGGGTGAAGACCTTATCAAAAAGCTCCAGGAAAAAAACGTTCTCATTGCTGTTGAACCGTCTGATAAGGGTTCCATCCTGTGGCAGATTCTGATCGGGGTTCTGCCCTGGATTCTCATCATCGGCATCTGGATACTCCTTATGAGGCGGGCGCAGCAGATCCAGGGAGGACCCGGAGGACTTTTTACGTTCGGCGCGAGCAAGGCGAAACTTTTCGATGCAAAGAAAGTCAGCGTGACTTTCAAGGACGTTGCAGGAATGAATAAAGTGAAGCAGGAACTTAAGGAGACGATCGAGTTCCTCAAGGATCCCTCGAAATTCAGGAAACTGGGTGCAAAAGTGCCGAAGGGCGTGCTGTTGGTCGGTGCACCTGGCACGGGGAAAACGCTCCTTGCACGTGCTGTCGCAGGAGAGGCAGGGGTCCCTTTTTTCAGTATCAGCGGTTCTGAATTTATCGAAATGTTTGTCGGAGTCGGAGCATCGCGGGTCAGGGACATGTTCAAAAAGGCAAAGGAATCACAACCGAGTATCATTTTTATCGATGAGATTGATGCTGTCGGCCGCACCCGCGGTGCCGGCCTTGGAGGCGGTCACGATGAGAGGGAACAGACACTGAATCAACTTCTCAGCGAACTGGACGGGTTTGAATCTCACGAAGAAGTAATTGTGCTGGCAGCAACGAACAGGCCTGACGTCCTCGATCCTGCGTTGCTCAGACCCGGGCGTTTTGACAGGCATATCGTCATTGACAGACCGGGCTTGAAAGAACGAAAGGCAATCCTCGAGGTTCATATGAAAAATAAAGTGGCAGCAGAAAATATTGACCTTGAAAAAATTGCGAGGGGGACTCCCGGCATGACAGGTGCTGACCTTGAAAACATAACAAACGAGGCTGCGTTGATTGCCATCAGGAAAAACAAAGATCAGATTGACATAAGTGATTTCGAGGATGCAAGGGATATCATACTCATGGGTCACGTGCGGGAGGAAGTCATCAGCGACACGGAAAAGAGGATAACGGCGTACCATGAAGCGGGACATGCGCTTGTTGCATCGCACCTCCCGGGAACAGATCCGGTCCACAAGGTGAGCATCATTCCGCGGGGACTTGCCATGGGAGTAACACAACTGCTGCCGGAAGAGGACAGGCACTATTATCCCAAGACCTATCTGATGAACAGGCTGAGTGTTGCACTTGCAGGAAGGGTTGCTGAAAAGATTGTCTTCAATGATATAAGCAGCGGCGCACAGAACGATCTGAAAGAGGCAACCGATCTCGCAGAAAAAATGGTCGCCCAATGGGGCATGAGTGATAAGGTCGGACCGGTAAATCTCGGGAGGGGGGAAGAGCATCCGTTCCTGGGAAGGGAACTCGCCCTGCCAAAGCGGTACAGCGAGGAGATGGCCTGGCTGATGGATCAGGAGATCCGCGAATTGATATCCCTGGCAGAAACAAAGGCTGAAGATATCGTGGCAGGGAACCGGCAGACCCTCGATTTGCTTGCAGAGGCACTGATCAAAGAAGAGGTTCTGGAAAAAGACGCCATAGAGAGAATCATGAAGCAGGCAACATAAGAATTTCAAAAAATGTAATGTTTCGATACTCTGATTTACGCTTAATCCAGGAAACAGATACGAAGAGTGCAGATGTTGTGAAAAAATTATTTTTCGATGCAGTAGTGTACCTTAAGCTAATGGGCTCATAAATATTTTTATTCAGAAAACGGCGAAATATATTTAAATTTAATCATCGAGTTAAATAATTTTTCTCACAATGTCTGCACTCTTAGGGTTTTCAAACAAATCCGCAAGCCTGGCGAATTCTTCGATACCGAGTGTCTCGGGTCTTCTCTGAGGATCGATGCCCGCCTCTGTCAGCCATTCCTTTATGTCACTTCGGATGTTTTTCAGAGAATTCGAGAGCATCTTTCTCCTCTGAGAAAAAGCAGTTTTCACAAGTTTGAAGAACAATCTTTCATCTCCGACATCAACAGAAGGCTTCTCAAGGATTTTCATATGCACTACCGCAGAGTCAACCTTGGGGACAGGCCTGAACGCTTCTCTGGGAATAACGAATTGCAAACTGGGCACCGCATAATACTGAATCATGATCGACAGCACGCCGTAGTCCTTCCCGCCCGGACCTGCGACAATTCTCTCTGCCACCTCTTTCTGAACGGTTAAGGTCATGGACCTGAGATTTTTTCTCGATTTGAGGAGCCTGAAGATTATCGGAGTCGTGATGTAGTACGGGATGTTCGCAACAACAGTGAACTCAGAGAGGGTTTCATAAGGGTATTCAAGGGCGTCTCCATGTATCAGTTCAATGTTGTCGCATCCTGCGAGTTCTGTTTTCAACCTCGCAAATAGCCTTTCATCAAGCTCGATTGCAATAACCCTCCGGATTTTTTCGGAGAGCATTCTTGTGAGTTTCCCGGGGCCGGGGCCGATTTCGACAACGAGGTCTTCGGGCCTGAGATGTGCAGCATTGATAATCCTCTCTATGATAAAAGGATCAAAAAGAAAATATTGTCCAAGAGACTTTTTTTTCATATTTCTGTGTGTTGATTGTGATTTGGTTGCCGGTTATTTTCCTTCAATATTGGGCGCTCCTCCCCGGACAAAACAAAGGATAATCAGACCGATAAGAAAGAACGCAGCCACAGAGAGAATGGCAGGCCTCTGGCTGCCGTATGTCGTAGAAATTTGTCCGAAAATGATCGGGCCTATCACAGCCGAAGATTTCCCGGCCAACGAATACAGACCGAAATACTCAGCCTCTTTTCCTTCCGGAATAAACTGGGTATAAAAGGCACGTGAAGCTGCCTGCACTGTTCCAAGTCCGAGTCCGGCACATGTTGCGATCACCCAGAAGTGGTTCTTTGTCTGGACAAAAAATGCGGTCACTGCAACAGAGGTCCACAGGACAAGTGACATCATAATAACTTTCTTGGGACCCCACAGGTCAATCGGTTTTGCCATGACAAGAGAGCCCAAAAGAGCTGTTGCCTGAACGGCAAGATAAAGAAAAATGAGTTCCCTGGGCTGAAATCCAAGTGTTGTTGCAGCAAAAATACTGGAAAATACTATTACGGTACTCACCCCATCTTCATAAAGAAGATATGAGAACAGGAACTTTCCCGGCTCTTTTCTTCGTGCTATTTCCCTGAGTGTTGTCAAAGTTAGCCTGAGACCTCTCATGGCTGAATGCATGAGTGTATATTCTTCTTTCGTATCCTTTGGCAGAAAAAGAAAAGCAGGAATTGAGCAGACTGCAAAAAAAACTGCAATCATAAACCAGGTAGCCTTGAAATATCCATTCTGGATCAAGGGAAGAGCGAACAGGAGTGAAATGATAGACCCGGCATACCCTACCATAAATCCCCAGGCAGAAACCCTTCCCTGGTAGTCGCGCGGCGCAATACGGGGAAGAAAAGAATTATAAAAGACAAGCCCCCCTTCCATGCCGAAATTTGCTATCACAATCAACAGAAATCCCTCAATGATCATTCCCTTCCCGAGAATAGAGAGGCTCGCGACGGCGAGGACACTTAGAGCAGTATAAAAAAACAGGAATCGCTTCCTGAGCCCACCGAAATCAGCTATCCCTCCGAGGAATGGGGAACTGAGGGCAACAACGGCCATGCTGACCGATATCGCCCTTCCCCACCAGAGGTCACCACGTCCTGTCTCATTTCCGACAATGACATTCACATAGTACACCGGGAAGACAACCGCAGCTATTACAGCGGAGTAGCTTGAGTTTGCAAAATCGAAGAGTGTCCAGCTAATGATATGCTTCTTATTCAGGCTCATTATGCTCAATAAGATTTATATTTTCAACCTGACTGCCAGTTTTATCGCCTCGATCATGCTTGACGGATTCGCCGTCCCCTTCCAAGCTATGTCATATGCGGTTCCATGGTCAGGGGATGTGCGGACAAACGGAATGCCGACGGTCACATTCACGCCTTTATCAAAGGCGATCATTTTCAGGGGAATCAATCCCTGATCATGATACATGCAGACAACGATATCAATTTCACCTTGATATGCTTTATGAAAAATGGTGTCCGGCGGATAAGGACCTGAAACAGGAATTCCTTCCCGGTTCGCCTGCCTGATGGCCGGAACAATCTGCGTTATCTCCTCCTCCCCAAATATCCCCGCCTCTCCTGCATGCGGATTAAGTCCGGCGACTGCAATCTTTGGGTTGCGTATGTTCAACATGTCACATGCTTTTTTTGCAAGACGGATGACTCTTAGTATCTTCTTCGCAGTGATCATCTCCGGGACATTCTTCAGCGCGGTATGGATTGTGACCAGAATAACACGCAATGGTCCTCCAACCAGCATCATTGCATACTGTTTTGTGCGCGAAAATTCGACAAGCATCTCTGTATGGCCCGGCCAGGCAAATCCGGCCATCTTCAGTGCTTCTTTAGAGATGGGGGCGGTAACCATGCCATCCACCTGTTTGTGCATCGCAAGCTCGACAGCTTTCCTGATATACCTGACACAAGCTTCCCCACCTTCAGCAGTCGGTTTTTTTTGAGGGAGCGACTGTGGGATTATACTGTTTACGTTGATAATATGAATCAGTCTCCCGCTCTTTTCAGCTTCGTCCGGTGATGTTATTTCCCGCAGCTTCCGGGGATTCCTGAGAAGACGCAATGCCTTTGCCATGATGAGAGTATCCCCGATCACAATCGGAATGCAGGATTTCCGGATACCGGGCGTAACGAATGCTTTTGCGATAATTTCAGGCCCCACTCCTCCGGGGTCCCCCATGGTAATAAGAAGTTTTTTCATTAATCAATAACCTTTACAAACACTCTGTGATACTGCGTACAAACAATAAGTTATTCCTGATTCTGCGGGTTAAGTTGTATCTTAACGCAGGCATTGTTTCTGAGTTCGGCAATATGCTCTTTCAGCCGTTTGTTCACTTCTTGTTCGATGAGATAGTTATCAATATCCTCTCTCATTACGTCGAGTTCTTTTTCCAGAAAATCAGAAGCATGCGTATC
>JALHSV010000280.1 GCA_022865525.1 Thermodesulfovibrionales bacterium | reverse complement strand
TATAGCCTGCGTTTCCGTTCAGGACAGGATAGTAACCCGTTTTTGCAAGATCTATAGAACTCTCGGCAGCCTGTCTCTTTAAAACAATTGACTGCAAATCAGGTCTGTTCTGATACGCCTTTGAGAGTGCATCTTCTAACATTATCTCATATTTCACAAATGTCATTGTCTCATCGAGCGTGTATTCTGGGGCATCAGGAATCCCCATGACATTATTTAGGGTTACTTTAGCAATCTTGAAAGCGTTTTGATTTCTTATCAGGTTGAGCTTTGCAGTGCTCAGATTAACCTCTGCCTGTGTAACATCAAATTTTGGCTTTGTCCCCACTTCATAAAAACCTTTTGCCTGCTCCAGTTGCTGCTGAGTCTGTTTCACGGTATCCTCTGCAACAAGCACATTATATTTCGCCTGGACAACCCCATAATACGCCTGCTTGACCGCAAGAATAATCTGGTCCGTGGTATTTCTGAGATCTGAGCGGGATGAATCGAGAGTGAGATTCTGGATTTTTACCTGGGTTGGCGTCTTGCCGAAATCATAGAGTGTTTGACCAAGAGTAAAACCGGTTGAATAGCGGTCAAAGTCTTCGTTCGTTCTGCCCAAAGAGCCGCTTGTACTGCCTGATAAAGAACCCGATGCAGAGTTAATCCTTTCGTAGCTTGATGTCCAGTTAATCTGGGGATAATAATTTGACTTTGCCTGGCCGACGCGGCTCTCATTGACATTGACAGTATTTACGGCTGCCGCGATGGTCGGCTGCATTTTCAGTGCTATTTCGACACACCTCTCCAGATGAAGTAATTCACCTTTTTTGATCACATCTTCTGCTCCGCCTTCAAAGGGCATGATAAATATGAGACACAATATGAAAGGAACACACAATTTCATTATGACCTCCTATGGTTTCGTCACAATCTCAGATTCTTTGATTCTCCTGCGCCTGCCAATCCGGTTGCTCACCTTTTGCTGGAACCTGTCCATGTAGTAGTAGACTACGGGGGTGATGTACAGGGTCAGGAGCTGGGAAACAACGAGGCCCCCGACGACGGCCAGACCCAGCGGACGGCGCGACTCGGCACCTGCGCCAAAACCGATGGCAATGGGGAGTGTGCCCATTAATGCCGCCATAGTAGTCATCATGATCGGGCGGAAACGTACTAAGGCTCCTTCATAGATAGCCTCTATCGGAGTCTTCCCTTCTTTTCTCTGTGCCGCCAGAGCAAAGTCGATCATCATGATAGCATTCTTCTTGACTATCCCCATGAGCATAATGACGCCCACAAAGGCATAGATATTAAGTTCCTTATGAAAAAGCATGAGGGTTACGAGCGCACCGAACCCGGCAGCAGGAAGTCCCGACAGGATGGTCAGAGGATGTATGAAGCTCTCGTATAGGATTCCAAGAACGATATAAATAACTAAGATAGCCATTATCAAAAGCAGCCAAAGCCCTTTCATTGACGACTGAAACGCCTGGGCAGTACCCTGGAAACTGGTGCTGACAGTTTGCGGCAACGTTGCACGCGCAAGATTATCAACAATCGTAACAGCGTCACCAAGTGATACGCCCGGCTTGAGGTTAAAGGAGATTGTGACTGCAGGGAGTTGACCGAGGTGATTCACCGTCAGGGGACCGGCATCTCTTGTCAGAGTCGCCAGGGTGTGTATCGGCACCAGTTGCCCGGTAGTGGACTGGATATAGAGCATTGACAGGGCCGAGGGGTCTGTCTGATATTGAGGTTCCAGCTCAAGAATGACCTGGTACTGATTATTAGGCGCATAAATAGTCGAGACCTGGCGGGAGCCGTAGGCATAATAGAGGGCATCTTCTATCTGCTGTGCTGTTACGCCGAGGGCAGATGCCTTGTCGCGGTTGATGTCGATATTGACCTGTGGGTTATTGATCTGCAGGTCACTGGTCACATCCTGCAGCTGGGGTAATGCACGCATCTTGTCTTCCAGCTCCATAGCCGATCGATAAAGCTCCCCCGTGTCCGGACTCTGCAGGGTGAACTGGTACTGGCTCTTCGTCAACTGGCCGCCGATGCGGATAGCGGGAAGATTCTGCATAAACATCATGATACCCGGCACCTGCGAGACCTTAAGCCGCAATTCCTGGATGATCTCGTCTGCACTCAATTCCCGTTCGCTGCGAGGCTTCAGACGCATGAACATCCGTCCGGCGTTATTTGCAACGCTTATTCCGCTGGCGCCGACGGCGGACATAAAGGCTGCAATATTGGGATCCTCGGCAACTATGGCAGCCAGTTCCTTCTGGTGCTTCACCATATCTTCAAAGGAAATACCCTGGGCCGCCTCGGTAAAAGCAAATATCTGACCTGTATCTTCTGACGGAAGGAATCCCGTCGGAATTTTTGTAAACAAAAAACCAGTTACTATGGTGAGAACAACGGTGACAGCAAGGACAATCCCGCGGTAGTTGAGGACGAGTTTCAGAGTCCGTTTATATGTGTGCAACATCCCTTCAAAGAAGCGCTCCGTTAAAAGATAAAGGCGGCCGTGCCGCACAGCAGCCTGCGGACGGATGAAACGGCTGCAGAGCATTGGGGTGAGCGTCAGGGAGACAAAACCCGATATCAGAATTGCCATGCTTATAGTCACCGCAAATTCGTGGAGGATTCTGCCGAGTATCCCGCCCATGAAGAGCACAGGGATAAACACCGCAACAAGGGAAAGGGTCATGGATAAAATAGTAAAGCCTATTTCTCTTGAACCGGTGAGAGCGGCCTGGAAAACCGGTTCTCCCTTTTCGATATGGCGCATAATATTTTCGAGCATTACGATAGCGTCATCCACCACAAACCCGACCGACAGGGTGAGGGCCATAAGGGTAATGTTATTCACGCTGAATCCCATCAGATACATCGCGGCAAAGGTGCCTACAATGGAGAAAGGCAGTGCAAGACTCGGGATAATGGTCGCGGAAATATTGCGCAGGAAAAGAAAAATGACCAGCACGACAAGAGACAGCGCGAGTAAAAGAGTGAACTTGACGTCCCCGACGGATTCACGAATAGATACCGAGCGGTCGTAAAGAACCTCCAGCTTGACCGAAGGCGGTATCTGTACCCTGAATCCCGGCAGGAGCTTCTTGATACTGTCCACCACTTCCACGGTGTTCGTACCCGGCTGGCGCTGGATCGCCAGAACAACGCCGCGTTCATTCTTATACCAGTTCGCCGTCTTGTCGTTTTCTACACTGTCAATAACCCTGCCCAGTTCCTCAAGTCGCACAGGAGAGCCTCCCCGGTAGGCCACAATCAGCGGACGATAGGCTGCAGCATTGTAGAGCTGACCGGTAGCCTGAATCGTAAAAGCCTGCTTTTCTCCTTGAAGAGTGCCTGTGGGTAGGTTCACATTTCCCATCGCAAGTGCGTTTCCTACTTCATTGATTCCGATCTTTCTGTTTGCGAGGGCCCTGGGGTCAAGCTGGGCCCGTACTGCAAATTTCTGAGAGCCGAAGACCTGTACCTGGGCAACGCCGCTGATCATGGAAATACGCTGGGCTATGAATGTATCCGCATATTCATAGACTGTGTAGATAGGAAGTGTCGGTGAGCTGAGCGCC
>JALHSV010000032.1 GCA_022865525.1 Thermodesulfovibrionales bacterium | reverse complement strand
TTTTTACTGCCATCGGCCTCACAGCCCAAAATCTGCCTCTGTCTTTGCTGCTCACCATCATCCTCTCGGTAATCTTCTGTTCATGTTATGGCTTTACCATAGAAAAGATAGCATATAAACCCCTGAGAAATTCCCCCAGACTCAGTCCGCTTATCAGCGCAATCGGCGTGTCCATATTTCTCCAAAACTATGTCATGCTCACCCAAGGAGCAACAGATAAGGTTTTCCCCCATATATTCGGGGCTGCAGGCTTTCAGTTCATGTCAGTGAGGATGACGTTTTTGCAACTTTTCATAATCCTCATATCGGTCATGCTGATGATAGCCCTCCGTTTTTTTGTGAGAAAAACAAGAATGGGTACAGCTATGCGGGCAGTAGCACAGGATAAGACAATGGCAGCACTCCTGGGGATCAACATAGATACCATCATTTCGGTCACCTTTATTATTGGATCAGGGCTTGCAGCAGTTGCAGGCTTAATGGTCGCCATGTACTATGGACTTGTCAACTATTCCATCGGCTATATCGCTGGGATTAAAGCATTCACCGCTGCTGTCCTCGGCGGGATAGGCAGCATTCGGGGAGCCATGTTTGGCGGGATTCTCCTCGGCCTTATTGAGAGCCTGGGCGGAAGTTATATTTCGGGTGAGTACAAGGACGCTTACGCTTTTATCCTCCTGATCATAATACTCCTCATCAAACCAGGTGGACTATTCGGAAAAGCGGAACTGGAAAAGGTCTGAGACTATGATAAAAAAGTGTATGTAATTGTCACGAAATGGATATGTATAAAGAAAATAACCATGATAATCCCCCCGCCCACCCCTTTAGCAAAGGGGGGATGAGGGGATTTCTGAAACCATTAATCGTTGCCTTATGGCTGTCTTTGCTCTTTCTCCCTTTCAAGGGGATAAAGGCTGCCATAGTCTTTTTCGTGATCGCTTCTGCTATTCTTGTTTCCGCGGTATTTCTTTCAGGATATCAAAATAAATTTGCGCTGGCCATCAAGACGTTACGCGTTACAGTACAAGAATCAGGATTATTCTCCCGCAAACAGATTTTTGTCCTTCGGTACGCGTGCCTGCTTTCCCTGTTTGTTATGCCATTGTTTGCACGGGATTATTTTCTTGATGTCGCGATTCTTGTCGGTATCTATGTAATCCTTGCGCTTGGGTTGAACGTCGTGGTAGGGTTTACCGGTCTCCTGAACCTCGGTTTTGTTGCATTCTACGCTCTTGGTGCTTATTCCTATGCCCTCCTGAATACAAGATTTGGTCTCGGTTTCTGGACCGCATTGCCCTTTTCTGTCGGGCTTTCAGCAATTGCAGGTTTTCTTCTCGCCTTCCCGGCTTTGCGATTACGCGGAGATTATCTCGCAATCGTTACGCTTGGTTTCGGGGAAATAACAAGGCTTATTCTCAACAACTGGGATAGTCTCACGATGGGTCCGAATGGAATATCAGGAATTTCTGCTCCGCGAATTTTCTCCCTGTCGCTGGGGAAATTATCATATTTCTATTATCTCGTTCTGTTTTTTGTTCTGATAACTTTTTTCATAACAAAGAGAGTCTACTCGTCAAAGATAGGGAGGGCTTGGGTAGCCATACGGGAAGATGAAATAGCATCTTCCATCATGGGCATCAATACAACGATGTACAAACTCTATGCGTTTGCCTTCGGTGCCTTCTGGGCCGGCCTTGCCGGAGCTATATTTGCAGGGAAAATGCAGTTTGTATCACCTGAAAGTTTCACGTTCATGGAATCAGTCCTGATACTCTGCATGGTCATCATTGGAGGTCTCGGCAGTATTCCGGGTGTTATCCTTGGTGCTTTTATTCTTGTTTTACTGCCTGAAATGCTGCGGGAAATTCAGCTCTACCGGATGCTCGCGCTCGGTGCCGGTCTTGTACTCCTGATGGTATTCAGACCGCAGGGATTGTTTGGAGGCAGAGGTGTATCTTTTAGAAGTTAGCGGTCTGTCAATGCATTTTGGCGGCATCAAAGCCATCGCAGAACTCGACCTCAGGGTCAGGGAAGGAATTATCATGAGCATCATCGGTCCGAATGGGGCAGGGAAAACGACGATATTCAACTGTCTCACCGGACTTGCGCGGCCTACAAAAGGACATATCCGTTTCTCTGACAGGGAGATTACCTCTTTTGCCTCTCATGCAATTGCAAGACGCGGGATTTCAAGAACATTCCAGAATATCAGACTCTTCAAAGAGATGTCTGTTCTGGAAAACGTTATGGTGGCCCAGCATGTCAAGACCCGATCGGGGTTATTAAGTGCAATCATCAGATGGAAGAAATTTCAGGATGAAGAGCGGGAAGTGAGGGAAAAGGCTTTTGAATATCTTGACTTTGTGGGTTTATCAGACCACGTTCATGGAGTCTCGGGGAATCTCCCTTACGGTGCTCAGAGAAGGCTGGAAATAGCGAGAGCACTGGCCACAGACCCTTCATTGATATTGCTTGACGAACCTACAGCCGGAATGAACCCCCAGGAAACCTCTGAAGTTATGCGCCTGATATCAAGGATTCAGGAACTCGGCAAGACAGTCCTTCTCATTGAGCATGACATGAAAGTGGTCATGGGGATTTCTGACCGGATTGCTGTGCTCAATCACGGGGTGAAGATTGCAGAGGGGATGCCGGCCGATATACGGAAAAATTCAGTTGTTATCGAGGCATATCTTGGGAAGGAATAGTAAACAAGCATTATAACGCAAAAATTTTTCATAAAAGATAACAAAAATCGAATATGCTTAAGCTCAAAAATATCCATACATTCTATGGCCCGATTGAAGCATTAAAAGGAGTTGATATTGAGATCCGGCAGGGGGAGATTGTTTGTATTATTGGGAATAACGGAGCCGGCAAATCCACCACCCTCATGACGATATCAGGAATTCTGAAACCCCGTTCAGGAACTATTGATTTCGCAGAGGAGCGTATCACCGGAGTTCCACCATACAGGATAGTCCGGATGGGTATCAGTCAGGTGCCTGAGGGAAGGAGGATTTTCCCGAAACTCACGGTCAAGGAAAATCTTGAAATGGGAGCATTTCCTATCAGGGGCGATAAGAAGGCCTCCCTTGAGTTTGTATACAACCTTTTTCCTGTGCTCAAAGACAGACATATGCAATTGGGTGGAACCCTGAGCGGAGGAGAACAGCAGATGCTCGCCATCGGCAGAGCCCTCATGTCAAGGCCGAAACTCTTGCTCCTCGATGAACCATCCCTCGGACTTGCCCCCATTATCGCAAGCAAGATCTTCAAGACAATCAGGGAGATAAACCGGGAAGGTGTCACCGTACTCCTTGTTGAGCAGAATGCCCGTGCCGCAATGAAGCTTTCAGGGAGGGGTTATGTCCTTGAAAATGGGAGAGTTGCACTTGAAGGCACCAGTGAAGATCTGTTGAGCGATGAACAGGTGCGGAAGGCGTATCTCGGAGAGTAACATCGTAAAATTATGGTATAATTTCTCGATATGGAAATGGCCAGGGCTCATCTGTTTATTGACGGAAGGGTACAGGGCGTTTTCTTCCGGGCCTTTACCAGAGAGGTAGCACATAACCTTGCTCTCAACGGTTGGGTAAAAAATCTCAGAGACGGCGGGGTCGAGGCTGTCCTTGAGGGTGAAAAAAAGGTGATCCAGCAGGCGATTCAGAAATGCTATGCCGGGCCGCCGGGAGCAAAGGTTTCGAACATCGATATACAATGGGAGCAATACACGGGCAAGGAGAACGGGTTTAATATCCGATACTGATAATTCGTCAAGAAGATATGGATGTTAAAGGAACTCAGGATAAAAAATCTTGCCGTTATAGATGATCTGAAGGTCAGGTTTGACAAAGGATTCAATGTTCTGACCGGTGAGACTGGTGCGGGAAAATCAATTATCGTCGATTCCCTCGGACTTGCCCTCGGCAGCAAGATTCAGTCTGACTTCATACGATCAGGAGAAAAAGAAGCGGTTGTCCAGGCTTATTTTGAGCCTGAAGGGATAAAAAGTCTCCCGGATATCGGTGTTGAAATGACCGAAGTTCTCATACTCAGGAGATCAATTTTTGCTTCAGGTAAAAGCAGGGCATATGTTAATGATACAATGGTGAGCACGCAGAGCCTTGCAGAGATAGGCAGAGCCCTTGTTGATATTCATGGGCAACATGAGCATCAGAGCCTTCTGTCCGTTGACAAGCACAGAGTATTTCTCGACCTCTTCGGCAGGCTTCAGGAAGAACAGGTTGGAGTTGAAAGGCTTTACAGGGAGGTTGAGGCATTGAAAAAGGAAGTGGCCGGATTGCAAGAGAGGATGAAAGAGCGTGCCCACAGGCTTGATCTGTTGAAATTTCAGATTCATGAGATCGATTCTGCTGCTCTCAGGGTTGGCGAGCATGAGTATCTCAGCGGACAAAAAACGATTTTATCCAATCTTGGCAGACTGAAGGAACTTGCTGAGTCAGCCTATGAACTCATATACGGTGCGGATGATTCGTGTATTGCAAAGCTTTCATCGGTGATTGCAAAGCTCCAGGATATGGCTGCGATAGATCATCAGGCATCTGAGGTACTGGGCATTCTCAAATCAGTTCTGCCTCTGCTTGATGATGCAGCAGTTTCCCTCAGGGGATACAAAGGCAGATATGAATTTGAACCCGGAAGTCTTGATGACATAGAAGAGAGATTAGCATTAATCCGCAAGCTCGAGAAAAAATATGGAGAGGGAATTGAAACCATTATCAGGTACAGGGACAACGCTGAAGCAGAGATGAAGGCCCTTGAGATTGTTGAGGAAGAGATAGCTGCTCTTGAGAATGAGCTGATTATGAAAGAAGCGATGCTTTCCGAAGCAGCAGCAGCTCTTTCAGCAAAAAGGGAAGAAGCAGCTCAGAGGATGGAAAAACTCGTTTCGAACGAACTGAAGGAGCTCGCTTTCGGTGATGCCGAATTTCTCATAGACATGCGCCGGGAAGCAATTTCACCCCGCGGTATCGACAGGATTGAATTTCTGTTTTCTGCAAATGTAGGCGAACCCCCGAAACCGTTGGTAAAGATTGCGTCCGGTGGGGAGCTTTCAAGGGTCATGTTAGCCTTGAAGACTGTCTTTGCAGATTTCGACAGTATACCGGTTCTCATCTTTGATGAAATTGATTCGGGTATCGGGGGTAAAACAGCAGAAATCGTTGGGAGGAAACTCAAGGACCTTTCAGAAAAGCACCAGGTGCTCTGCACTACTCATCTTCCCCAATTAGCATCAAAAGGGGATATCCATCTCAAGATTGAGAAAAGGCAGAAAAATGAAAGGGTATACGTTGAAGTTAAAGAGCTTGCGGGCAGTGAGCGCCTGAACGAGATAGCCCGGATGCTGAGTGGTAACGTTACGGATATTTCCCTGAGACATGCAAAGGAATTAATCGAGAGTGCTGCATGAAATACGCATGCACTAATTAACACAAGAAAAATGAAAGGCATGATTGTCATCGATAAGGAATTATGCAAGGGATGTGCATATTGTGTCGATGCATGTCCGTTCGGTATCATTGTCATTGAGGAAAGATTCAACAAGAAAGGGGTTTTCCCTGCTTCAGATGAACATCCTGACAGGTGCACCGGATGTGCCATGTGTGCCCATATGTGTCCGGAGATTGCGATAGAGGTATTCAGGGAAGAATAACGATGGGCAGAAAATACGCAATAGGGATTGACCTCGGTGGAACAAACCTGAGGATCGGGCTTATCTCTCAGCACGGAGAAATCAAAAAAAAGACAAAAGAACCAACTTCAGAGGCACTCCTTGAATCCATCCTTGCCGGGACAGGGGACCTCTTTTCTGAAGAGGTTGCAGGTATCGGGGTTGGCGTAGCCGGCCTGATCGGTAGGAAAGAGAAGAAAGTATTGATCTCCCCGAATCTGCATATTGTTGAAAAAATTGACCTCGTAGGTGCATTAGAGGAAAGATTCGGGATACCGGTATTAATTGAGAATGATGCAAATGCTGCTGCCTTCGGTGAACTATGGGCCGGTGCCGGGAGAGGTCTTGCAAACTTTGTCCTGTTAACCCTCGGTACCGGTATCGGCGGAGGCATAGTCTATGAGAGGAGACTGCTCGGCGTTTCAGCTGAAATCGGTCATATGAGCATCAATGCGGACGGCGAGAAGTGCAGTTGCGGTAATTACGGCTGTCTTGAATTGTATGCTTCGGTAAGAGCCATTCTTTCCCGGGCAAGTTCTGCCCTTGAAGCCGGCAGAGAGAGTATATTGAGGGAATATAGCGGCGGGAATTTCTATAAGCTCACAACAGAGGATGTTTATCGGGCAGCGTTCGACGGTGACAGCCTTGCACGGGAACTTTTAAAGAATGCGGGCAGATACCTTGGAATCGGTATTGCAAATATTGTGAACCTCATGAGTCCTGAGGCAGTTATCCTTGCCGGAGGCCTGACAGGTGCCTGGGACCTCTATGTCCAGGAAGCGATGAAAGAAGCATCGAGGAGAGCATTAAAAGAACTGATTGATAAGGTAAAGATTATCCCATCTTTTCTGAAAGATGACGCAGGAGTTATCGGTGCTGCGGGACTGGTATTCCATGCAATAAACCGTTCTGCATGAAACCAATGCCGAGAAATTAAAAATGCATTCCCGTATGCTCAGTTCAGAAACAATAAACGCATAAAGGAGGAGCACTGATTGAAAAGTAAAAAAAGACTGTTATGGGAATACGTAGAAGCTATCATTACGGCCCTTATCCTCGCCCTTATCATACGGGCGTATATCATACAGGCATTTAAAATACCTTCGGGGTCGATGATTCCAACCCTTCTGATTGGTGACCACATTCTGGTTAACAAGTTCATCTACGGCACACAAATTCCCTTCACTGACAAGAAGTTTTTGATATTGCGTAGTCCGGAAAAGAGTGATATCATCGTTTTTAAGTATCCTGAAAATCCGAAAAAGGATTTTATAAAGAGGGTCGTTGCTACCGGCGGTGACGTGATCGAGGAGAGGGATAAAATACTATATGTAAATGGAAAGGCGCTGATCGAGCCCTATGCCCAGCATTTTGACCGATCAATACGCTTTGGAGGAAATGACCCGAGGGATAATTTCGGGCCGGTAGTGGTGCCAAAAGATAAGCTTTTTGTGATGGGTGACAACCGCGATCAGAGTTATGACAGCAGATACTGGGGGTTTGTTGACAGGAAAGACATCAGGGGTAAGGCGCTCATGATTTATTGGTCATGGGATCCCGACAACTCGCTCAGATTTAACAGGATAGGGAGGTTGATACAATGAAGAATTTGCAGGCATATAATAATGAAAAGGGATTCATAAAATTCATCTTTGTCACAATTATCCTTGTTTTTTGTGCGTATCTGGGTATCAAGTTCGGTATTCCGTATTACAAGCACTCAGCCTTTCAGTCAGATGTGAAAGAGTTAGCGAGAATCAGTCTCGGAGA
>JALHSV010000279.1 GCA_022865525.1 Thermodesulfovibrionales bacterium | reverse complement strand
CGGCGGCAATCAGAATCAACGTCCCTTCGACGCCACTTGAAAAGTATTCGGCCTTACTATGTCCGTAGGCATGGTCCTCATCGGCTGGGCGAGCGGCTATCGTCAACATCGCCAACGCCATAAGTGCGCCAACAAGGTTGACGAAAGACTCCAGCGCATCTGAAAGTAGACCGACCGAACCTGTCAGTAAATAGGCAATGGCCTTTAGTGCAATGGTGATAATGGCCGCAGCAATCGAAAGCCAAGCAAAGCGTGTAAGAGATGAGCGGTTTGTAGTATTTGATGTCATAGCTTAGATTAGCATGGTAGTGGAAGCGGCCCAACGTGTGGGTAACCGGCGCCCGCGCTGGGCGCCCTGTGCGGATAGCGCCCCGCTTATGGGTATCCGGTTGCCCGGAGTGTTAGGCCGCATACCAGAGCACTGCAAAGTAATGGCATGCGGTACCTGCTATAACAAATAGATGCCAGATTAGGTGGCCATACTGCAGCCGCGAATCGGTTGCGAAAAAGGCCACACCGGCGGTGTAAGACAAGCCTCCCGCGATCAACCAAATCAAGCCCGATGTTGGCACCCTGGCAAACAACGGATCGACCGCCATCACGATAAGCCACCCCATTAACAAATATAGGCCGGTGGAGACAATGGGATGGGAGGCTTTATCGAATACCTTCAGCGCCACCCCGGTTGCGGCAAGGCCCCAAACAACTCCGAAGAGCGTCCAGCCCCATGCGCCATTAAGTACTCCAAGCGTGAACGGCGTGTACGTACCAGCGATAAGTAGAAAGATTGCGGAATGCTCGATGACCCGAAAAACCCGCTTGGCCTTACCCATTGGTAACGCGTGATAGATGGTAGATGCAAGGTAAAGCAGTATGATGGTCGCGGAGAAGAGACTCGTACCGACAAAAAATCCAGCGTCTCCGTGCCGCGCTGCATGCATCATGAGAAACGGAGTTCCGCCGAAGGCCGCGACCAGCCCTATCCCGTGGCTAATGCTGTTCGCGATTTCTTCCCCTTGCGACTGCTCACGCTTGGGGCCCCTAAGCAATATGCGCACGCCAGTTCCTTTTGAGGCCTAACATTTATTTTTATGCTTATTCAGCAGTTAGTAGCATTATAGCTGGCATATGTTGTGTGGTCAACATTCTTCGTGGGAAAATTACACGTCTGGCCACAAAGAAATTGGCTGTTTATCTAATGAGCGATTATTATATCGAGTCTGTATAATTTAGAATCTTATTCATTGTCGTTTGTACTCCTCAGGCGAACAAAGTATATCTGCGGAGTTTATTTCAGGAA
Organism: Thermodesulfovibrionales bacterium; assembly: GCA_022865525.1. GTDB lineage: Bacteria > Nitrospirota > Thermodesulfovibrionia > Thermodesulfovibrionales > SM23-35 > JALHSV01. Next base: position 3,198 of record JALHSV010000279.1, on the reverse strand, counting down.
GAAATGACGAATCTAAAAGAGTAATCCTTGGATGTTTTCTTTCATCTCTATCGCTTTTCCACTTTCTTCTCTATCTGTGTACATAAACCTTGAATCATGTTCAGTTCCTTTTCCGTCATCCCAACTCTGCCGATGAAATGTTTAAGATTGACAATGATATTTTTCATGAGATTTCTATCGCCCCTCGGTATGTATTCAAGCAGTTCCAGCACACGGGATATCCTCTCGTATAAGGGTGTGATCTCTTCATGTGTCTTGAGGTTTTCAATCAGAGTTGAGTTGTCAAATTTCTTCTTCCTAACCCTCCGAGATTTATCACCTATCGTCTGACCATGCTTTGAAAGTTCGTAGGCGATAATCAGGACGGCATGTGAAAGGTTCAGCGAAGGCTGGATCGTACTGCTCTGGATTTTGAGCAGAAAACCACACTGATCCACTTCATCATTGTTAAGCCCCTGCGCTTCTCTCCCGAAGAGGATAGCGACTTTATTGTTTGCGGCTACATCACGAATCCTTGCCGTACCCTGTTCAACAGGCAATATCACCCCGCGTCTTTTTCCTTCTCTCCTGGTCGTTCCCACGACAACAGCCTTATCCCTTATTGACTCTTCAACGGATTTATAGACCGCTGCGGAGTCAAGTACATCATGGGCGTTACGGGCAAACCATCTCCCTTCTTCCGACATCTCAGGCGGAGGCTTGACAAGGCAAAGGTTTCTGAAACCCATGTTCTTTATAGCGCGTGCGGATGCGCCGATATTACCCGGTTCCCTCGGTTCAACAAGGACAAAAAATATGTTTTGTTTCCATGCATTCATGTCTGGTTGTAATCTATACCATTTTGCCTATTTTGGGAAGATTAGAATTTGAAGAAGATATAAACGATGTTGGCAGCTTGACTTATTTAATGGATTGACTCAGAAGCATCAGCGAGACTTTCCGGATCTATCTTCACGCTCTCAGATTTTCCCATCCCATCAACAAAAAAGCAGTTTATAGGCAACTTCCAGTCGTTATCTTCAATGTGTTCAACGAAAATGTGAACCTTCGGTTTCTCCTTTGACGGATTGCCTTCGTACCTTGCTGCAATGCAACAAGGTTGCCGTTCTGAGGAACCATGAAAATATAAATCGGTAATTCAAAACCCTTCTCGATAAGCGTGGAAAGTAACTGAATTAATATGTCTGTGACATCCTTCATTATGAAACTATGCAAGCTCTTTCCTGATAGTCTCCGCTGCTATAATGGCTTTCTTCAGTTGCTCATTCAGTTCCCAGAGCTGAGGCAGGATATTCTCCGGCGAGCCGATCGCTTAACGTGTTGAAAATAGACTGACCTTTTGCATCGAAAATGCTGGGAACCGTTGATGGCCGCTGATTAGTCGGCCAGAACACCTGTCACTCAGCATTAAAAGATTTTTTATCAAAAGAAAAGGCCAAAAACCTTTGTGGTTCAAGGCCTTTTCAAATTTCTTCAACACTTTAAGCGATCGGCTCGTATTCTCCGGTACTGCCTTACACATTTCGAGTGTTTCCTTGCAGACTTCAATATTATTCAGGAGACTGTCGATGAGTTCTTTGGGGGTTATATTTTCAGAATTAGGTTCCTCATTCATATTTTGTCACCGGTATAATAGTGCTACAGTAGTGCCAAAAAGTCAAAATAGAAACCTTCTTTTGAATTAAGGAGGCTATGATGAAAAGTTATCGCAAAGAACTATGGTTTGAAGTTCCTACCCGTCGCGCCTTTATAAATATTACTCCCGATGTGGATAGGTGCCTCAGGGAGAGTGGCATCACAGAGGGTATTATACTTGTAAACGCAATGCACATAACGGCATCTATTTTTTATCAATGACGATGAGTCAGGACTTCACCACGACTATGAGGTCTGGCTTGAAAAGCTCGCACCTCATGAACCAGTTTCTCATTACCGGCACAATGTTGGTGAGGATAATGCTAATGCCCACCTGAAACGCCAGGTTATGGGCAGGGAAGTTGTTGTTGCTGTCAGCAATGGAAAACTGGATTTTGGTCCATGGGAGCAGATCTTTTACGGAGAGTTCGATGGCAGGAGGAAGAAAAGAGTTCTGGTGAAGATTATTGGAGAATAATCAATAACGGTTTTGGAACAAAAAAAGTGAGCATGGATTTCACTTCCTTTTCCTCTTTTTAGTTCGAAAAAATAAGAAAAGAAACAAAACCAATATAAAAAGAACGATTTCAGCAGAGTGATTTTTTAAAATATTAAGTACAAAGTCCACATTTATACTTTTAGCAAAGTATGGGCAGGAAGTCAAATAAAGTAGATTGCTGATTTCTTCGTCAACTACTTATATCAATAAATTGTCTCAGACTGCTTGCCCCTGCACCAACTTATCCGCACTCAGTGGCAGATCGAAAGGCTGTTGAATACTTCATCTAATGCGCACAGTTAATATTTCGATTGGTATGAGACGTTCAAATGAAAATGAATAAAAATGGTACATTGAAAGATGAAAAAACACGAACTGCTGGCCTGATGCTTTTCAGGGTGTCCGCTGCACCTACAACTGTTGAATTTTGAGGAGAGAAGAGAAGTATCGATTTGCTATTGAAATATGCAAAAAAAAGGCGAAGTTCTTACTAAAGATGATTGATAATTTATTTAAGCTTTTTTCTTACTGCTGCCTCAAGAAAGTCCTCAAGAGCAGTTATGCAGGTTTTATCACCGTAAATAAGGTGCTTGTTGATCGCTATTTTTTCTGATATTTGATGTCTATATTCAGAATCCTTTCCTAATCTAACTGCCAACGCAACATATTCATCTGAAGTGGACACGACAGTATCAGTTACTCCCATCATTGTAAGGATTGCCGGAGTATGACGTCCCCTCATAAACTCTCCAGGAAGCGTTACAATTGGCAGGTTACAGGCAATGGCTTCAAAAGCTGAGTTACATGCTGACCATCCTATAGTATCAAGGAAAGCATGAGATATACGATTAATCTCAAGATATTTCCCAGAATCAAGAAAAGGTAGAAAAACTATATATTCCTCTGGATTTAAGTTGAATCTTCGAAAAGCTTCACTAATTCGAATATGGAATTGTTCTGTAATCTCTTCCTTTTTTGGATTGGAAATAAATAAAAATTGGCAATCCTCGATCTGCTGAGCGATGCGTGGATATATATGGTCATATTGAGGTAAGTGCGTGGGT
>JALHSV010000278.1 GCA_022865525.1 Thermodesulfovibrionales bacterium | reverse complement strand
TGAAACAGGCGGGCAGACCTCGCTGGAAATTCAATAGGTGAGTTTGATGTGGGTTTGCACGCCCAGCAGCCGTCGATCCATGGTCGCGGTTTTGGCTGAAAAATAAGGGCAAAAGGAGCGAGCGCTTCTGATCTTGATGTGATAAATATAACGCCGGTCGACACGCAGCCCCGGAATTTTGCTGAAGGTAATGACCCGCACGCTTTCTGCTTTGATGAACACGGTCTTTTTCTTGTGATCGATCTGGAAACTGACTTGGTTGTCAAGCGGGGTGTTTTTCAACTGAACGATGAAATCTTTTACCGGTTTGGGAGCAAGCAAAAACAATTCCAGTTCCTTGTCGGCGTATGTCCAGAAGGTATCGCCCTCGATGGGGTTGTAGTTGTCATTCAGGAAAAATAAAGTATATTGATTGCCAATTTTTTTGTTGAAGGCACGGGGGTTGGTGTTGCTAGGCAGGGTGGCAAACTGTGTTTTTTCAGCCGGAAAGCACTTGACCGGAAACTGAACGCCCGGAAAGCGCGGAAAGGCGGAATGGTACATGCTGTCCATGTATACCGGTGCCAAAAAAAACACTGCGGCAAACACAGGCAGCAGTAAAAACTTGAAGATTCGCCCGCGGTAGCCCAGGAAGAAAAACAGGGGAAATATGTTCAGGAAATAGCGGTTGCCCAGGGACCCGCCGCCGCCGAAATAGTTGTCGGGCATCAGCAGGACATAAAACAGGATGGCCAGTACGATGCCGCCAAGCAGAAAATAGTCTTCCGGATATTTTTTCTGGAAAAAGATAAGCAGCAGTAAAAAAAAGGCCGGAAAGAAATAAATGAACATGCCGGTGAAACGGCCGAAAACATAATAAAACAAATTTAAAACGACAATGGTGGGGCTGATGTAAAAGCGCGTCCAATAAGTATCGGTGCTCATTTGGTGCCCGCCGGCGAAAGCAAAGTCCGGGCGTTCGAAAGGGAATTCACCGTAGAAGGATCTTCTCTCGCCGCCTTGGTAATTGAGCGAGCCGGTCTGGCTGTAATTGAAATAAAAAAGAGCTGCTAGCACCAACAGGAAGGCCAGAGCCAGAATGAGGAATTTTTTCCATTTATTTTGGAAAAGAAGCAGCAGGAATAGAAGGCCTATGTGCAGTAGGTTGTTTGGTTTTGAGAACACGGCCAGAGCGAAAAAAACGCCGGAAAGCACGTTCCAGGAAGGTTTCTTGAACTTGTAGAAAAAGAAGAACAGGGCGGTAAAATTCACGAAAAAATTGAACAGGTCGGCGGTGATCCACCATATGTATATAAAAGTGATGCTGGCAAAAATGTAGATGAGCGTGAAGGCGAAGCTCTTCCCCGGGTCATGATACTGCTGCAACAACAGAAACCCCATCAGTAAAACGGCGAAGATCATCAATCCGTTGAATAGAAGGATGCCGTGGTTTCCCGCCAGTCTGAAAAAAGGGGCCGCCGCCAGGGGATAGATGAAAGACTTGGCGTAGAATAAGCGTCCGTCCTTGCCTTTTTTCAGGAACAGGCCCATGGGTCCGACATAGAAATATTCGCGAATGCGGATGATGTCGGCCCGAGTGTATTGCAGATCGCCATCGAAAGCCAAGCTCTGCATCATGGCAAAATACGTGGATTCGTCGGAGAAAAAACCCCCTTTTTTGGTCATGGCCAAGTCTGTGGAAAAAGAGAAAAAGATGATGAACAGCAGGAACAGGATAAAAAAGTTTTTAATGGCTTTCGGCGTCATGGATAAAATTAATTATAGCAGAATATCCGAAAAAAGGAAAACGGCATATTCGCACCCTGCAGTGTCAGTCCAAAGTAGTAATGTCCTATTTCTGCAAAGTAGAAATGTCCTATCGGGTAAGATGTGTGGATGATAAGACAAGCAGGGAAGGAGGAGATACTCCAGATGAGTAGGCGCGAGTTGGACCGAAAGAGGCTGCTG
>JALHSV010000277.1 GCA_022865525.1 Thermodesulfovibrionales bacterium | reverse complement strand
GAGGCGCAGGAGATTACTACGGCAAATCCTTGCGAGTTTCCTACCTTGGCAATGTACTGAAGAGGCTTGGATTTCAAGTCTCATTAAAAGGAGACCTCTTTGAGGCTTTTCTCATAGGATATGACAGGCCTTCGATGGAAGAAAAGCTTGACCTTCTGGGAAGGCTCCTCGCATCTTCACGGCTTCTGGATATGGCGCTATCAAATCAGCATGACATAGAGGTCTTTACGGATTTATTCTTCAGAGGAGAGTATGATTTCCTCTCACCGAAAAGGGATGATCAGCCAAAAGACTTTTATGTCCACAATGGATACTGGAAACGGTCCATTGAAGATGGACATGTCTATTGTGTACAGGACGGTTCAAAATCTGGCTTTGCCATATCTTCAGGGGTTGCGGGAATAGCAGGGAAGTTTCTTGGGGCATCAGTGCAGGATTTTCTCGACAATATCGAAGCATATTACTACTTCCCGCTTGCAATTGCGAAATACAGCGATATGGAAGACGGGACAATAGGGACGAGACTAAAGGCTGTGGGAGGACATATCGACAGAGCGGGGGGTATAGCATTCGGGATTCAGAATGCAGGCAATTATTTTGTTCTGAGGATTAATGCCCTTGAGGACAACGTTATCCTCTTTGAATATAGAGAGAACAAGAGATATCAGCGTATCAGCATGACTGACAAAATAGAATCACAGAAATGGTATGAACTTTCAGTTGAGATCAACGGCAGGAATATCAAAGGGTATCTTGATGGGAAGATAGTTTTAGAGTACACAGCGGAAAAACCAGTGAAAGGTCTTGTCGGATTATGGACAAAGGCAGATTCGGTGACATATTTTGATCAACTAACTATAAAAACTGATGCAGGAGAGAAGAGCATCACCTTCTGAAGGGAAAGGAGAGTACCATGCCGCCGGTAGAAAAACATCTGAAAATAAGTACTGAAAGAACAGGGAATGATTTCAGGGAACTTCATGAGTGGATCGATGACCCTGAAAAGAAAGCAGAAAGACATGACATAACAAAAATCCATGAATACGGAAGAATGATCGAAGAGAAATACGGCGAAAAGGGTCTGCAGGAATATATCCAGCATATTCATGATGATGTGAAAGCAAAGTTTGAGCACACTGTACATGATTTCGAAAAGGCCATGAAAGAGACACTCGCTTATTTCGGTGTGAAAGAGAGGGAGAAATGAACTATCAGATTCAGGATTCAGATATAGCTCTCCTGAGAAAAGCAGGGGTGCCGGAAGACGATATTAAACATTGCACTAAGGTTGCGGAAAAGGCGCTCGAAATTGCCCAGAGAACGGGCCTGAAACTCGATATGGAACTTGTCGGCAGGGGGGCCTTATTTCATGATCTCGGCAAAGCAGTAACCCATGCCATAGAACATGGAAAAATCGGAGCTGAGATGGGAGCAGACCTATGGCTGCCGCAGACGGTTACAGATATTATGGAGAAACATATCCGGGGAGGACTGACCGAGGAAGAAGCAGTGGAACTCGGATTACCTGTTAAAGATTATGCATTGAAGACTCTGGAGGAGAAGATTGTTATTTACGCAGACAGGCTTGTAGATATTATTACTGACGGGCTCG
>JALHSV010000276.1 GCA_022865525.1 Thermodesulfovibrionales bacterium | reverse complement strand
TGCAATAGCACTTCCCTTATGGGGAGTAGCAATAGTTATCAGGCCTTTGATCGGGCTGTCTGTTTTCGAGAGATATTTCCGTCCGATAAGTCCTCCCCTGCTATGCCCAACCAGGATAATTCCTTCTGCTGTCATTCCACGAGCAATCCTGATTATTGCAGTTAATTCCGGGATAACAGAAAGTATCGGCCCCGCTGTTCTCTTCTGACTCCAGGTGATCACAGGATAGTGTCTGTTCTTCAGGTCATGGAAAAGAGTTTGAAGGACGCGGGGCTTGCCTGACACATATCTGCCAACCAGGACCTTCAGCGGGAATATGCCGCCGAGGATACGGGATTTGGAAGGTGCTACCCATATATTTTTGTCCATACCGAGTCCATGAATAAATACGATTGCAGGCTTTTCAGGACTTCCTGGATAGGAGACGATGTCTAAGTCCATCTCATGATAATCTGACCGGCAGTCTTCCCTCAAGCCCTCCTGATCCCTTTAGCCATTTCACGACCGTTTCCTGGGCCTGATCGGTAACCTCATATGCAGCTACAAGAACATCAGATTCCGGGAAATGCCGCAACACATAGGGATTGCCAAAGGAAATGATAATGGATTTTCTGGAGCCTCTGATCAGATCACGAATCCGATTTTTTTCATTCTCACTGATTCCTGCGCTTCCTTTCCATGCAGCAACATTCGTAAATATAGCGACGATGGCTATCGTGTTGTGGAGGTCCAGATTGACGCCGATTTCATGGAGCATCCAAATGTTGGCTGAGAGGTCTTTGAGAGGGGACCGCAGGCAAGGTTCTTCATCCCCGGCCATGAAAATATGAATATTCTCCCTATTGATACCCGGCACAATTCCCGGCACACCTTTGATGAGACTTACAGACTTATCGGTAATCTGTGATGAAAGCCTGGCGTGCGCCTGATAATCAACCTCTTGCATCCTGGTATTCCGCAGTTTTTCTTTTCTGTTTATGATTCGGGTCAGGGCACTGTCTATCCGATCCTCGGGAAGCTGTCCCGACAGAACGGCAGATAAGAGTGTCTTCACCGCCTCATCAGGTTCAGCAGGATGCAATAAAATATCAGCCCCCGCATTGAGGCACCGGACTGCAACATCGGGGATATCATTGAGCGCATGCATTGTCAGTGCATCTGTCAGGATAAGGCCTTTAAATCCAAGAGCGCTCCTCAGCATTGAATGTATTTCCCTTGACAGGCTTGCGGGGATGGTGTCGATTGCCGGAATACTCAGGTGGCCGACCATAATACTGCTGACACCCTGATTGATAGCGGATCTGAACGGGACAATATCTGTGCTGATCAATTCTTCAGAGGACTTATTGATGACAGGGAGTGAGACATGCGAGTCAATAGAGGTATCACCGTGACCCGGAAAATGTTTGGCGCAACTCACAAGACCAGCCTCTTCCAGGATCTTTATATACTTTAGTCCGAACCAGGTAACGACCTCAGGGTCATCGGAAAATGCTCTTGTGCAGATAATGGGGTTATCAGGATCCTGATTCACGTCAAGGACGGGAATTAAAGGCATATTGATACCGACATGCTCGGCTTCATCGGCAACTGATTGTATGGCTTCTTCAAGGATACCGACATCGTAAGGATTGCTCCTGTCTATGGCCGCAGCCATAGACATCTGGCATGGGAAGAGCGTGCTGCCCTGAATCTGTTGCCCTACCCCCCGTTCGATATCTGAGGCGATAAATAAGGGTAATTCTGAGATCGTCTGTAATGTCTTGACAAAGTGCTTCACCTCCTCTTTCTTGCCGCCAAAAATAATAAATCCACCTATGCCGTTCCGAACGAGCTGAAAAATCCTATCCTGATATTCCGGGATCGGGATATTTTCTCCGTCAAGCCTGCTGATAATCAGATGATACAGTCTTTTTTCTAATGCAGCGTTAAGAATTCTCTTGTCTGTTAGCATAGAGAAGTCTATCAAATTGCTTTTTTGATGGCAACAGTGGCTAAAATTCTATCCTCATATCATGGTAAAGTGTTACATATCATTTTTTATAAATTTTATTTACAAATATCTGAATTTATGGTATTTTGTAACATGTTCACTTACATCAATGAAAATCCTACAAGAGAAAAAATCATTTTCCTTCTGAAAAAGAACGGGTCGCTGTCAATTGAAGTCCTCAGCAGGGAATTGCATATAACCTCCATGGGAATTAGACAGCATCTGTTGTCCTTGGAAAGAAAAGGCTACATAACTTATGTTACGAAAAGGCAGGGTATTGGAAGACCTGCTTTTCTGTACCGGCTCACGGAAAAGGCACAAAACCTCTTCCCTACTGTTTATGACGAGTTTATTATAGACACATTCAGAGACATTGAGAACAATGAAGGAAAACAGAAGATAGATGAACTGTTCAAATGGCGCAAGAACAGATTATTAAAGGATTTAAAAGAATCTTTACCAGAGAAGAAAACACTTCGCGACAAACTATCCACCATTACGAACCTCCTCGATACGAAAGGCTATCTGGCAGAACTCCAGGACACCAATAACCATTATAGTTTAAAAATATTTCATTGTCCGATTTTCCGATTATCCTCCGAATACAAGGAAGCCTGCCGGCACGATCTGCAGATGTTCAAAGAACTGCTGGGAAAAGAAGTCAGCCGGCAAGAATGCATCATTGACGGTGATACTTCTTGCACGTATACAATACCCAAAAACATTCCTCTTTAAAATTTCTCTGTTCTTGTTAAAAACCCTCTGAAAATTCCCCTTGCTATGAAGCATGGTTTTATTTTATCTTAATCATAAGAATTCAGTACGATAACTCTTAAGGAGGTATTTTTATATAATTGCCTACCCTGTTTGTGATAAGGGGAACATGTTGATCCGGCAAGTTAGATCTTTTGGGAGTCTGCGTAAAGAGTCGGTGTGCATGCCCTGTCCGATAGGTTCAGGGAAGCCTAATGTCTCTTTCAGGGCACCCACCTATACTATAGGCGGATCTAATTTCTTCTTACACGGCAGGGTGGGTTTGTTTTTATAGGCGGGTTTATGATGTATATTCCTTTTTGGAGGATTTTACATAAATGGTGTTTCATACAGAGTAAATGGAAACTAATTTTCAGAACAAAACCTTTATTACCTCCAAAGACCCTTTTGTAAACACATAATCCAGCCTCCGTAACAATTCGGAAAACAACAAACGAAGCCTTGTGCTTCAATTATCGATCCCTCAACTTTCAGGGAAGATTGAGGAAGGGGGTTTACTATACATGAATCAGATTGTTTATGTGCTCATCGCTGTACTCGCAGGTCTTTTCGTAGGATTCATCGTTACTCTCGTCTCGAAGGCAAAACTGAAAAACCAGAAAATCGTTTTTGAAAGCGAAAGAGTAAAGATTCTTGAAGATGTACAGAATAAAGCAGAAAGCATCAGGAAAGAGGCAGTTGTCGAGGCAAAAGATGTTGTCTATCAGGCCAAAGCAGAAGCTGAAAAGGAATTGCGGGAGAGACGTTCAGAACTGAACCATCTGGACAAAAGGCTGAGACAGAAAGAGGAAACTCACGAGAGAAAACTCGAGCAAATCGATAAAAAGGAGCAGGAACTGAGCAAGCGGGAGAGAGACTTTACGGCAAAAGAGCGTTCTTTGCAGGATAAGGATAATGCATTCAACAAATTGCTGAAAGATCAGAAAGATACGCTCGAGAGAATATCAGGATTGAGTTCAGAAGAAGCACGGCAGGAACTGTTACAGCAGGTAGAAGAAGAGTCACGTTTTGAATCTGCAAGACTTGCAAAGAGAATAGAGGATGAAGCAAGAGAGAATGCCGAGAAAAAAGCAAAAGAAGTTATCGGTCTTTCTATACAGAGGTATGCAAGCGACTATGTCACTGATTCAACGGTATCCTCTGTAACCCTCCCGAATGACGAAATGAAGGGGAGGATAATCGGAAGGGAGGGCAGAAATATCAGAGCACTTGAGGCTGCAACCGGAGTTGACCTTATTGTGGATGACACCCCTGAAACAGTAACGCTCTCTGCATTCGACCCTGTCCGGCGCGAAATCGCCCGATTATCTCTTGAACGTCTGATAACAGACGGGAGAATTCACCCAACAAGGATAGAAGAGATCGTTGAAAAGGTTAAAAAAGAGATTGAAGCTCATATCAGGGAGGAAGGGGAAAAGGCTGTGTTTGATTTTGGCCTCCCCGGCATCCATCCGGAACTCATCCGGCTCATCGGAAGACTGAAATACAGGACATCATATGGCCAGAACGTCCTCCAGCACTCACGGGAGGTCGCATACCTTGCAGGAATGATGGCCGGCGAATTGCGGATTGATCCCAAGCTTGCAAAAAGGGCTGGTATCCTGCACGACATTGGGAAGGCAGTTGACCATGAAATAGAGGGCTCTCACCAGGAAATTGGAGCGAACATTGCAAAAAAATACGGGGAGAGTCAAAAAGTCATAAATGCCGTTCTCGTTCATCACGGAGAAGGTGACCCTATGACCGTTGAAGCAGCTCTCGTAGCCGCATCTGATGCCCTGTCAGCAGCACGTCCGGGAGTCAGAAAAGAAAGCATAGAAAATTATTTAAAACGTCTCGAGAAACTCGAACAGATGGCTCTTTCCTATAGGGGCGTCGAGAAATGCTATGCAATTCAGGCGGGGAGGGAAATACGGATCATCGTAAAACCCGAAGATGTGAATGATGAAACCTCTTCAATGATATCAAGGGAGATTGCAAGAAAGATTGAAGCGGAGATGACATACCCCGGACAGATAAAGGTTACCGTCATAAGGGAGTCGAGATATGTTGAATATGCCAAATAGTTCAGCTCGCGCTGTATGAAAACCCTGTTTATCGGTGATATTGTCGGAAAAATCGGGAGAAACGCGACAAAAACCTCCCTCCCCTCTGTTTCAAGCAAATATAAGATTGATCTTGTCATTGCAAATGGGGAGAATGCAGCAGGTGGTTTTGGCATAACAGACAAGATTGCCTCCGAGATTTTCGGCTACGGAGTCCATGTCATCACCACGGGCAACCACGTTTGGGACAAGAAAGAATTTATCCCTCAAATCTCAAAAGAAGACAGGGTACTCAGACCGTTGAACTATCCTCCCGGAGTTCCAGGGTTTGGAAGTCTGTTCCACACGATTCGCCACAGTATAAAGGTAGCGGTAGTAAATCTGTCCGGACGGGTATTCATGTCGAACATTGATTGCCCTTTCAGGGTGGGCAAAGAGATGATTGAACGGCTGAGCGCCCAAACCAAGATAATCATTATCGATTTTCATGCAGAGGCAACCTCTGAAAAAATTGCCTTTGGCCATTACATGGATGGCAAGGTTAGCGCTGTCATAGGGACCCATACACATGTTCAGACTGCTGATGAAAAGATATTGCCCGGCGGAACAGCGTATATCACCGATGTTGGCATGACAGGACCGTCAGACTCGGTGATTGGCATAGAAAAGGAACAAATCATCCAGAGATTTCTCACGAATATGCCCATGCGATTCGAAACAGCCAAGGGAGAAGGGATATTTTCCGCTGTTGTCATCGAAACTGATGAGGAGACCGGGAAATCAACCGCAATTCAGAGACTTCAATTGACATATCCATAATTTCCTCTTCAGTCGTCAGGGACCACATCGGTTTCAGGGAAGCACAACTGGAGCCGAATTATTTGGATGGATTCTGCTGCGGTGCTTGAGGGGCTTCCTGGGGTTGTGTTTGAGGAACCTGTTGCTGAGGTGTTTGGATAGGCCCGCTTGCCGGTGGTACCGATTGCTGCTGCTGTGATGCAGGGGTTTTTTGGATAACAGAACCTCCCCTCGTTGTTACAACAGCAAGCGTCAAGGATGTGACCATAAAAACAACTGCAGCAACCGTTGTCATCTTACTGAGAAAAGAAGAAGCACCGCGGCTCCCGAAAAGGGTCTGGCTTGACCCCCCGAAAGCAGCACCCATTTCAGCACCTTTGCCGCTCTGGAGCAAAACTACAGCAATAAGAAACAGGCAAACGACAATATGAATAACCGTCAAAAATATGATCATGATTCCTTCCTGAATTTCACGATTCTGGTAAAGCTGTCAGCCTTGAGGCTTGCACCGCCGACAAGAGCACCATCTATATCAATACATTCCATAAGAGAATCCACATTCTCCGGTGTTACACTGCCGCCGTATAGTATACACAACTCATCAGCTTTATTTCCATAGAAACTTCTCAGTTTTTCTCTGATATGTGCATGTGCCTCCTGCGCCTGCGCAGGAGTAGCTGTCTTTCCTGTCCCAATAGCCCAGACCGGCTCATAGGCAATGACTATATCTTCCGGATTAATGCCGTCAAGTCC
>JALHSV010000275.1 GCA_022865525.1 Thermodesulfovibrionales bacterium | reverse complement strand
ATGAATTTTCGCTTGTGAATACCTATGATGTAGAACCTGATGTTGTTCTGAGCAAGGAAGATACCGGGACCCTCGTTATCAGCGGGCTGCGGTTAGGGCTTATCTATGATACCCGGGATAATCCATTCTACCCGACAAAGGGGATTCTGTCGGGAATCTCAACGAAGCTCACATCACCGCTCTTTCTGTCAGAGTCCGATTTCATCAAGCTGACCTTCTATGGCAACATCTACCATGAACTTATCCCTGGGCTTGTACTCGCGGCATCACTAAGGGGTGGCCTTGCAAAAGGATACGGCGATACAGCAGAACTGCCGATCGTTGAGAGGTTTTTTCTTGGCGGGAGGACAACCGTGAGAGGATATGAGCAGGATACCCTCGGCCCGAAAGGGTCGGACGGCAATCCGACCGGAGGCAATGCCTTTCTTATGGAAAACCTGGAAATGCGGATTTCTTTAGGAAAGGGCATAGGGCTCGTGACCTTTCTTGATGGCGGCAATGTATGGGTAGAGATGAAGGATATGGACCCTTTAGATAGCAAATTTACTGCAGGTCTCGGATTACGCTATGATACCCCTGTCGGGCCCTTACGGGTTGATTACGGGTATAAACTGCAGAGGGAGAAGGATGAAAGCAGAGGTGAGCTGCATTTCAGCATCGGACATGCATTCTGAAAATCAGACATGAAAAACCATAAATCAAAAAATTTTGTATTATGCTATTAATCCTCAAAGATATTAAAAGATATTTGAGATCTTCAATATTGTCATTCTGGCTTGGCCAGAATCTTTTTTCAAAACAACCCCCTTTATCCCCCTTTACTGAGGGGGAATCAGAAGGATTCCCGCCAAGCGGGAATGACAAATATTGGAACAGAGTTCGCTATGTATTATTTGTTATTTTCGTTTGCATGTCGCTTTGCTCGTCTCTTTCTGCCGGGATCAAGGACAGGGTGGTGGCGTATGTGGATAGCACGGCGATAACGCTTAGCGAACTGGAGAAGAAATACGCTGAAACGGTACACGTGACTCCTGCTGTTACGAGAGAAGAAGTCCTGGACACTATGATTAACAGGTTACTCTTCGTAAGAGAGGCAAGGAAGATTCGTTTAAAGTCACAGCTTGAAGATGAATTGCTGAAAGAGTATGTTGATTTGAAAATTCGGGCATTCATACGGATAAAAGATGAGGAGATAAGAACCTTTTTTGATACGCATGCTTCTGATTTTCTGGAAAAAGAACTCGACGAAATGAGAGAGGATATTGAGAACTATCTCATCGAACAAGAAGTGAACAAACGCCTGAAAGAGCATATTGCCGAACTCAGAAACAATGCCTGCGTTAAGATACAACTTAACCCGCAGAATCAGGAATAACTTATTGTTTGTAAGCAGTATCACAGAGTGTTTGTAAAGGTTATTGATTAATGAAAAAACTTCTTATTACCATGGGGGACCCCGGAGGAGTGGGGCCTGAAATTATCGCAAAAGCATTCGGTACGCCCGGTATCCGGAAATCCTGCATCCCGATTGTTATCGGGGATACTCTCATCATGGCAAAGGCATTGCGTCTTCTCAGGAATCCCCGGAAGCTGCGGGAAATAACATCACCGGACGAAGCTGAAAAGAGCGGGAGACTGATTCATATTATCAACGTAAACAGT
>JALHSV010000031.1 GCA_022865525.1 Thermodesulfovibrionales bacterium | reverse complement strand
CCGTATTTCTTTCTCTCTTTTTCCCGCGGGTCTCTTGTGAGAAATCCCTCTTTTTTCAGTCGTAACCGGAGATCACTGTTCATGTCAACGATTGCTCTCGCAATTCCGTGTCTCACAGCTCCTGCCTGACCCGAGAGACCACCGCCAGCAACTTTCACCTGTACGTCGTATTTCCCCGTGATGCCGGCAAGATCAATCGGTTGACGTATGACCATCCTTAATGTTTCCCTCGGAAAATACACATCTGCAGGTTTATCATTGACGGTTATCTGGCCACTCCCGGGTGCCATGGTTACCCGTGCTACAGATGTTTTTCTGCGGCCTGTTGCATTGTACTGAATGTCTGCCATGTATTACTCCTTTATATGATCGGAATTATTAACAGTACATAGTATTGACAATACTATTTTTATAAAATCCCACCTAACCTCCCTTTGCCAAAGGGAGGAATAATCCCCTCTTTGGTAAAGAGGGGCAAGGGGAGATTTTCTGA
This sequence comes from Thermodesulfovibrionales bacterium, assembly GCA_022865525.1. GTDB lineage: Bacteria > Nitrospirota > Thermodesulfovibrionia > Thermodesulfovibrionales > SM23-35 > JALHSV01. The sequence goes on along the minus strand of JALHSV010000031.1, from coordinate 1,400 downwards.
TAAATGTCTATTCAATGAAGAGACCCTTATTACCCTGGTCTCTGAATGGTCAATACTTCAGGCTTCTGTGCCTGATGGGGGTGTTCGTCTCCCTTGTATACCTTCAATTTCTTGATCATCGCTCTTCCCAGCCTTCCCTTCGGGATCATTCCCCACACAGCGGCAGTTATAACCTTTTCAGGGAACCGTGAAAGACGCTCCCGTGCGGTTTCAGATTTTATGCCGCCGGGATACCCTGAGTGCCTGTAATAAATCTTATTGTCAAGTTTCTTACCGGTCAGTTTGACCTTATCAGCATTTATCACAACAATAAAATCACCCGTATCGACATTTGGGGTATACGTCGGCTTGTTCTTCCCGCGCAGATAATCAGCTACCGTGACTGCAAGCCTGCCCAGAACCGCGCCTTTTGCATCAATAAGATACCACTTCTGTTGTATTTCGCCTTTTTTGGCAAAAAGAGTCCTCATATCTACACCTTCCTCAAATATTTTAAAGCATTATAAGATAATAAAAATAAGGGGTAAATGTCAAATTTACACAGAACCCTGTCTGCAGATGACCCGTTTCAGATCAACACCGATGAGGTCCGCAGCTGCCATCCAGCGTTCGTTCACCGGCGTATCGAAAATAACTCGGTTATCTGAAGGAGCGATGAGCCAGCTGTCTTCCATTAATTCACTCTCCAGTTGCCCGGGAGCCCATCCTGCAAACCCGAGAATAAAAAGAAATTTTTCCGGCCCTTTGCCGTGGGCAATATCTTTCAGGATCTCCTTTGCTGTCGTCAGAATGAGGTTATCATGAATCTTTATTGAGGGATAGTAATCATGTCGGGATGCATACAGCACATATCCCTGTTCAGGTTTGACCGGACCACCATAATATACCGGCATATCTATGCTGCATTCCTTTATGTCAAAACTGCTGCTCAGGGGAAGAAAACTGCTCAGCAGGAGACGGTTAATCACAAGTCCGAATGCACCGTCTTTTGAATGGTCGCAGATTAATACAACCGCGCGCGCAAAACCGGGATCCTTAAGGCCGGGGACAGCTATCAGGAACATATTGGTTAAATTCCTGATATCGATCTTATTCATACGAAAAAAACCTCAAATCCCCATGCCCCCCTTTTCTTTCGCCCCGGCGAATCCGCCAGTGTGCGGAAAAGGGGGGTGAGGGGGGATTACTTTCTTGCATTTTTTAATTGCACCTTTTGCGAGCTTGTCACAGCGTTCATTCTCAGCATGTTCATTATGCCCTTTGATCCACAGCCACTGAATGTCATGAATGCCTGAAAGGTGCAAGAGGTTCTCCCAGAGATCTTTGTTAGCCACCTGTTGTTTCTGGCTGTTCTTCCATTTGTTCTTCAGCCATTGATGAATCCATGTTGTCATCCCCTG
>JALHSV010000274.1 GCA_022865525.1 Thermodesulfovibrionales bacterium | reverse complement strand
CTGCATTTCAGTCGGGAGATCGATCAATCTGCTGACCCATGAGGTGGCCCCTGGCCCGATATCTCCCTGAAGGGATAACTCAATTTTTCTGATATCGGCGGGGAATTCCCTAAAAGTGCCTGATACGTTGAGAACACTGTCACTTATCCCCGTCCGGATATTATTCAGGCTTAGTTCGTCCTGGGTGATTTTGAACATCCCGGTCGCATCTTCCACCCTTCCGGGAAGGAAAATGAAATCCCCTATGCTATCATTAATTCGTGATAAGCAAAGATAGTCTGTTCGAGAACACGATACGAAAAGACAGATATAATTCTATCATCTTTGATAAGGGGCGAGGGAAAGAATTATACCTCGTTGGTGGATATCTCAGAGATCTTCTCAGAGGCATTGATTCACATGACCGGGATTATATTGTTCGCGGGAACTTATTATCTTTTGTCAGAGATGTCCAAAAAGGAATTGGCGGAACGATCGTTCAATTTAAATCCAATGATATGATGCGGCTTGTATTGAAAGATGGTCATACCTTTGATTTCTGTCGATTCCAGGGAACACTTGAGGAAGATCTTTCCAAAAGGGATTTCACCATGAATGCACTTGCATGGTCTCCTGACAGCGGCCCTATAGACTTGTATAACGGAATTAACGATATATACAAGGGGAGGGTATGTTCCATTTCGAAAAAGAACATGCTTGATGATCCTTTACGAATGGTACGGGCTTACAGGTTCTCGGCTGAACTGAATGGCACCGTAGACTCACAAACGCGGAAAACCATAAAGTTTTACCATAAAAAAATACGTACTGTATCATCTGAAAGAATTACTTTAGAAATGTTCTATTTGTTAAACACAAAATTGTCTTCAAAGTACCTGAAAATGGCATTAAGAGACAATCTATTGAGTGATATATTATCGCTATCTATCAGCAGGTTAAAAGACAATCTTAAAGTACTGGATGCATTTGAAAAGGAGATACTTGATATACTTCCGTCAAATATTAAAGTTCTACTTCATGACATATTTTCTCAAAATCTTTCATATAAAGGCTTGCTGTGTCTTGAAATTCTGTTACAGGATAGCTCTGGCCGTGCAAATCTCCCTCATCTGAAAATGAGTAATAAGATCATAAATCGGGTAGCATCAGCCATGGAAGGCATAAGAGGGCTGAATAAGGTTAAGCACATTAATAATAGGAGGCTCTTCGAAATCTTTATGAAAGCAGGAAAGGCGTCAGTGGATTCCTTGATTATAAACAATACATTAACATTCCTCAAAGAGTTCAGGAGATTCCAGAGAATATGGGAAAACGGGCTATTAGGCTCAGATGAGGTTATGCGTATATCAGGGATAGGACCTGGACCTGAACTCGGCAAGATACTATTAGCATTAAAGAAGGCTCAATTTGAAGGAAGATTAAAATCAAAATATAAGGCTACAAAATTCGTAAAATCAATAGATTCATACGCTTGAAGATATAACACTTTACATAATATATCTTATCAGACATATTATATTCACACGACTTGTTGATAACCTGTTACTAAATCAGTGTAGAAAGCTCCCTGTTCCTTTACTACACGGGTTTCAAGCGGGTTTGATTAGGATTTGCGCAGGGTAAATATTATTGAATATCAGCAAGTTAAAGCTTTTCTACGGGTACTCCAATCAATGCATCTCCGGCTCTTCCAGCAATGCTTACAGTGATAAGCGATTTCCTCGGATACTCCTTTGAGTGTACCCTGATCTTCAAATAATTACTGGATGTTCCGACCATCCCCTGATCAGGATCCTCGTCTTCAAGAACAATTTCGAGGGTCTTATTGATCTGTGATGACCTATATGCTGTCTTCTTCTTATTATTCAATAGATTCAAGACATTATGTCTTTTCTTTCTTACGGCAAACTCAATCTGATCAATCATTCCTGAGGCAGCAGTACCTGGTCTTGATGAAAAAGGAAAGATATGCAAATATGAAAAAGGTATTTCCTCAATCAAATCCCTTGTGTTCAGAAATGCCAGGTCACTTTCGCCGGGGAATCCGACAATAACATCGGTACCAATCGCTATATTTGGGTTTTTGACGATTACTGTGGATATCTTCTCAAGATATGATGTTGCATCATACAGCCTGTTCATACGCTTTAAAATCATGTCATTTCCGCTCTGGAGCGGAACATGCAGATGTTTACATATACGACTCTCCTGTAATAATTCCACAATCCTGTTATCAATCTCATTTACCCCAATTGAGCTTAATCTTATTCTTTTTATTTTTGTTTTATTCAATATAGTTTCAATAAGATCTGAAAGTTTTTGTTTAGGATTGAGATCGTGTCCGTACGACCCAAGATGTATGCCTGTCAAGACAATTTCGCTGTATCCTTGTACTTCCAGGTTGAGTATTTGATCAACAACTATCCCGCTTTGTATGCTCTGAGCTCTGCCTCTTGCCTTAGGAACTATGCAATAGGCACAGGCATAATTACATCCATCTTGAACCTTTATAGATGGTCGAGACTTACTCGAATAACTTAAACTAATTTCTCTTGCATCATGATCTATTATATTGATAATACTGTATTTATTATTATTTTGAACGATATGAATATCCCTGTTAATTTTT
>JALHSV010000273.1 GCA_022865525.1 Thermodesulfovibrionales bacterium | reverse complement strand
ATAATCAAGTCTGCCCGTTCGGGTTCAAGCCCCTGAAGTTTTCTTCTTTCTTCTAAAGAGAGCCGCAAGAATTCTTTCTGCATCTTCATCAGCCTGGAGAAAGGGATGCGATGGAGGTGGATTTTTTCACGCGAGTAAGAAACAAGCCCGAGGTCAACAGACGCAATGGTTGTGAATGTTCCTGCGGTCCCGATAAACAGGGTGGACCTGGTTATCAGGTGCCTGATTTCCGTCTCGAGGGGTTCCAACATGCGATGTATTTCGTGGGTTAATTGTTTGATATCGGTTTCTGAGACCGGATCAGTTCTTACGCATTTCCGGGCAAGTTTTATTACTCCTGCCGGGAGACTGCCCATAACGTAACGGTCTTCTCCCTGATAGACAATCCATTCCGTGCTTCCCCCCCCGATGTCCATGATAAAAAGAGTGTGCGGGGGTGCCTCCTTTGCACCTTCCCTTGGCAAGGTGGGCAGGAGCGGATGCACTGCTCTCAGTCCCGCCGGTGAAAAGGCATGAAGAATACCTTTGAGAATCAACTGAGCCTCTTTCTCTCCGGAAATCACCTCTATCCGTATGCCGGTTTCTTCCCATACCATCTTTATAAACGTGTCTGCGTTTACTGCTTCGCGCAAAGCACTGGTCGCAACTGTCTTGACATGCCTGACTCCGTGTCGATTTATGACCGATGAGAATTCACGGAGTGCTTGCAGAGATAATGCTATATTTTCAGGCCGAAGGATTCGGGTTCGATCAACCATGCTGCCAAGACGGGTTATCTTTCTGTCGGAATAGACATCAATGATACGGTTGCCGACGAAATTGGCGATCAGAAGCCGTAATGTATTTGACCCGACGTCTATCGAAGAGAGAAGAGGCATCCCGGGGATATTATAAATGAGCATACAAGATAAAGATATCAGCCCCGTGCTCATGGAGAGCGGGTTGCTTTTATGCTGTTTTTTATGGTATAAAAAGCAGATTCATAAAAGACGCGAGAAATATCAAACAAGGAGATATTGTGGATGAATATCTATGAGAGCATGATTATTCTGAACGCGGCCATATCCGACGAAGAAGCAGATGCCGCGGTTACGAGGATAAAGGACCTCATAACAGGCCAGGGTGGGGAAGTATTGAAAGTGGATGTTTGGGGGAGGAGAAAACTTTCATATGAGCTCAAGAAACAGAAAAAGGGGCTGTATGTGCTCCTTTTCTACAAGGCACCTGCCTCAACAATCAGGAAACTGGAAGAGCTTTTCAAAGTCTTTGATACGGTCGTGAAATACATAATTTTCAGGCTTGGACGCAAACAGGTGCAAAACCTCGAAAAGGCTGAGCCCGCGACTGAGACGCCGGCAGAGCAGAAAATTCAGGGGTAATGTATAACAAGATCATACTGATCGGGAACCTGACCAAGGATCCTGAATTGAGATATACGCCGCAGGGGACACCCGTGGCTTCCTTCAGACTCGCGGTAAACTACAAATATAAGCAGTCTGATGAGATGAAGCAGGAGACTATGTTTATTGACAATGTTATTTTCGGGAGACAGGCGGAATCATGCAGCAAATATCTCAATAAAGGGAGTTCGGTTCTTGTAGAGGGGAGACTCCAGGAAAGACGATGGGAAACGAATGGGCAGCAAAAGAGCAAATTTGAAGTCGTTGCCCAGTCTGTCAGATTTCTCTCACGAAAAGGAAGCGCACCGGACCCCTCGTTCGGCGGAGAAGGGGATATGATTCCACCCGAAGAAACAACTGATTTGGAGCCATTTTAATCTGCAGATCAGATAACGTTACAGGATGAAAGGAGCTACGTTGCAACCGAAGAGATTTCAGAGAAGAAAGTTTTGCAGGTTCTGTTCAGAAAAAATTGAGTACATCGACTACAAGAATATCAAGATCCTCAGAAGTTATCTGACCGAAAGAGGGAAGATTCTTCCCAGGCGGATGACCGGCACCTGCGCAAAGCATCAGCGGGAGCTATCAGAATCGATCAAGCGGGCAAGGAGCATCGCTCTGCTCGCCTTTGCAGAAAAATAGGATGAGGTTCCCAAAGACCTGGGTTCCTCTCCTTGCTAAAAGAATTATAGACAACATCCTGTCAAAAAACCTTGCCAAAACAACTATTCCAAGACAAAAGCTCCTTGCAGAGACAGAGGAAATCTTGCTAAATGAGCTCACCCTTGAGGACAGACTGAATGACGAAGTGAGGGAAATATTGAAGACCCATACTGCTGAAATAGAGAAGGGCCAGCTTGACTACAGGAAGCTCTTCGACCTCACGAAACATAAACTGGTAAGGGAAAGAAACCTCGTCCTATGATGCTTTCCGAGGATAAAATTTCCCACCTCAGCCATGTTCTGCTGAAGGGACTCATGGAACGCAATCTTGTTTCCGCCACCGAGGAAGAAGGGAAGATACGGGCGGAGATCAAGAGAAACATCATATCGGAACTGAAAATAGGCGAAGAAATGGATTCCGCCGTAAGGAAAAAAATCCAATCATTTTCCAAAAAGGTTGTCGAAGGAAGTTCTGAGTGGGATATCCTTTATAGGAAGTTCTTCAGGGAAGAAGAAGTCAAAAGAGGCGGGGTTTCCGGATAAGCACTCAGTTCCCATTCTCCTTCCCCCGACCAATTCATTCCTGTTTACAGAATTTCATAGAAACAGATACTTATGCGTACGCGTGCAGTTGCCCATTCCATCATTACTTGACACACCCTTTCGTGAATTGGTAAATTATTAGCACTTAACCATTGAGAGTGCTAAACAGGCAAATGCTCAGCGAAAGAAGCAAAAGAGTCCTCTATGCGGTCGTGCAAAGTTATATCAACTCCCCGGATCCTGTCGGATCGAGGGTTGTGACAAAAAGGTATTCTTTTGGCCTTTCTCCGGCTACGATCAGGCATATCATGGCAGATCTCGAAGAGCTGGGATTTCTCACGCAACCTCATACCTCGGCGGGGAGGGTACCGACTGTCATGGGGTACCGGTTTTATGTAGATTCCCTCCTGACCGAAACCGGGCATCACGCCAACATGGAGATACTCCATGGGCTGTACCGCAAGCTCGAGTCGTTAAAAAATGATATCGATCTGCTGCTGAGCGAGACGACAAAGAATTTGTCAATTCTTTCCCATTACCTTGGAATTGCCCTGTCTCCCCTGCCTGACTTGACAACCTTAATACGGGTTAATCTTTTGAAATACAGAGCCGACAAAGTCGCTGCGGTACTCTTTACGGATGAGGGATTGATTAAGAACAAGGTCATTTCTCTCGAAGCTGATATCACACAAAAGGATCTCAACAGGATTGAGGCGTATTTGAACGCTGAATTTTCCGGACAGACCTTTGATGAGATCCGGCTTAAGGTTATTCGGGAGATGTCGAGAGAAAAAATGAGGTGCGATACCCTCATTTCCAAGGCAATGAAAATATGCAGGGAGGCAATAACCTCATTTCCGCGAAGTGAACTGTTCGTGGCTGGCCTCTCTGAGGTTATCGGATTACCTGATTTTGCCGATCTCAGGAAGATTCGGGAGTTGTCGAGAGCGATCGAAGACAAACATACGATTATCAAACTGCTTGACAAGCTCACGGTATCTGAAGGCGTGCAGATCATCATCGGCTCGGAAAATACTACGGATGAGATGAGAGAATTAAGTATTGTCGCCTCATCGTGCAAGGAAGGCGACAAGCCGATCGGCGTGGTCGGAATAATTGGCCCAATGCGCATGAATTATGCAAGGGCAATGTATATCGTTGACAATACTGCTAAGTTCATCTCAAGGATGCTTGCAGGAAAGTAGGGTATTCTCATGGAGGATCAGGACATCAACGAAGATAATACCAGCCCCGAAAAGGAAGTACATGAAGTGACGGAAGGTACGAGTGCAGAGCAGGATCCTGTTGATGAAAAAGAAAGGCTGGCAACAGAGCTTCAGGAGATAAACGACAAATATTTCAGGCTCTATGCCGAGTTCGCAAATTATAAGAAACGGGTCCATAAAGACAAGGAAGAAATCCTGCGATACGGGAATGAGAATCTTCTCTCTGAACTGCTGCCCGTTATTGATCATCTTGAGATGGCTCTTCAGCATGCGTCGAATGATATCTCCTCAGGGCTGTTACAGGGCGTGGAAATT
>JALHSV010000272.1 GCA_022865525.1 Thermodesulfovibrionales bacterium | reverse complement strand
TTGGTTACCTCAAAAGTCTATGGCCCGGGGCTCGGCCTCACCTTTGCGTTAAAAATTATCCAGGATCATAAAGGCACAATATCGGTAGAGAGCGAAGAAGGGAAAGGAACAACATTTACCATACGGTTTCCCATCAAATCAGCCTGATATACCCTGCATTAACGAGCTGCTTCAGCATATTCCTTTATTAAAGAATCTATTAATTCTTTTACCGATATAATGCTATTGGCCCTGTATGCATTCTCGCCGGCAAATGCAAAACCATGTGACAGATTCCCTTTTTTTGCATTAATCAGGGCAAGCGTAATGCAATATGGACTATTCTTATAATCACACGTTTTCAAGCAGTGGTAGGGGCATTTAAACGGTTTCTTTTTCCCCTGACTGACTTCATCAAGGAATATATTCCTGATTGCTCTCCCCGGCATCCCTACCGGGCTTTTGATGATCATCATATCCTCTTTTGTGGCATCGATATACGTCTGCTTAAATTTGAGAGATGCGTCACATTCATGCGTGGTAACAAAGCGTGTTGCCATCTGCACACCGGAAGCACCTAACTGGAAATATTGGTAAATGTCTCCTCCTGTATAAATTCCACCTGCAGCTATTACGGGGATCGATTGCCGGTATTTTTCTTCAAATGGCTTAACGATCTCAACTACTTCCGGAACCAGTTTTTCCAGTGCATATGCAGGATCTTCAAGCATTTCTTCTTTGAAACCAAGATGCCCTCCTGCTTTGGGTCCCTCAACCACAATAGCATCGGGCAGACGGTTGAATTTTTCCGACCATTTTTTTGCAATAATAGCGGCTGCCCTCGCAGAGGAGACAATGGGAACCAATTTCGTCCTGGCATTTTCATCTAAAAATTGCGGGAGACTCAGGGGCAGGCCGGCTCCAGAAAAAATTACATCAATGCCCTCCTCAATGGCAGTTCTCACGAGCTCAGGGAAATTGGTCAACGCCACCATTATATTGACTCCAAGGATTCCTTTTGTTAATTCCCTGGCTTTTCTGATCTCTTTCCGCAGCGCCCTGAGATTTGCTTCGAAGGAATTTTTAAAGAAATCAGGTTCGCTCATTCCGATCCCCGGGGTGGCAATAACCCCGATACCGCCTTCGTTAGCCACTGCCGAGGCGAGTCCGGACAAGGAAATCCCAATTCCCATCCCTCCCTGAATTATGGGAAGCTTGACCGTTAAAGAACCTATAGTGAGATTTCTCAACTTATTGATACTCATCTTGTGTCCGAATCCGCAATATAACCATCAAAGCTCTGAGATGTAAGGGTAATGACATAAAAAAAAACCGCAAAAGCTGAATATTGTGCGGTCAATACTACAATAAATACTCCTTTAAGCTTTATATAAAAAAATAGCACTTATGTTCAGGTAATGTCAATGTTTACGGATGTTGATTATTTTAGCCTCAGGGTTCTTAACCGGACGATTTCTTCCTGGTAGCCATAGATATGTGCACCTGCACTATATGCATACATCGGCCCGTTTTTCAGTGAGGTTTCAGATACGACATATTGCTTAAGCAGTTCAATACCGCCGAGGTTTGTCGGGAACCCTGCCCAGAGGTCCCATGACCTGAAATAAGCACTGACTGTTAGATGGAATGCATTATCGGATGGTATAACTTTAAAATCCAGCAGTCTCAAACAAGGTGGGTCGAGTTTGCCATCCTTGCCGTAACAGATGTCGAGGTCTTCAGGTGTTGCTATTTCGATGACTGCCTGATTGGTGAGCGGAGTTTCCCTGAGAATCTCCACAACCCGCTCAAGTTGCGAGCCGCCGTTCGGCATGCTGTGCTGTATCCTGCTTGCATAGGTATATGTTTCATTCTCAGCGGGCTCCGGGTTCATCAGATAATTGGCAAAGTAGCCTTCTATGTATTCCATGGTCGTCGGTGCAGGGATCCCAAGGCCCGGAGGAATGGTCGGAACCATATCAGAGGAGGGATGTTCAATATAGACGGCAATCCCGGGATACTGAAGGCGGTACTGTTCATTTTCAAAGGAACCTTTCTGGATATTCTGTGAGTATGCCTTATCGAAGAGGTTATACATAAGCTGGAACCAGGCATCAGATATAGTTTTTGCTGCTAAACAAAAGGGCATCATAGCGTTATTCTTCCACCGTAATGTAGTTTATCATTTCCTTTTCTGCCATGAAAAGAGAAATGATAAACTACTGCTTTCTCTCGAATGCTTTTCCGGCCACGAAAACAAATATAAATGAAGTGAAGAGGATCACTGCTGCATCTGTCACAAGAGAGAAATCGGGTCCCATGGACCCTAAGCCGCGAGGAAAAAGCACATGCTTCAGCGCATCTATCCCATAGGTGAGGGGATTCAGTTTTGCAACAACCTTCAGAATATCCGGAAGAAGCTTTACCGGATACATAGCACCTGAAAGGAAGAACATCGGCATGATGATGAAGTTCATGATGACGCTGAAACTTTCATAACTGTCATAAAACGTTGCCAGCACGATGCCGAAAGCAGAAATGCAGAAAGACACAGAAGCACAGATGAAAACAACCGCTATAATCTGTATCATGCTGAGTTTGAATCCGAGGAAAGGGAAGAGGGCAAGAATAATGACAGCCTGCATCGTTGAAACAAGTGTTCCGCTCAATGCCTTCCCCACGACAATCGATAGCCGGGATACGGGTGCAACAAGGATCTCCTTCATAAATCCGAATTCCTTATCCCAGATTATGGATATCGAGGAAAAGATTGAACTGAAGAGGATTGTCATGCCGATGATGCCGGGAAAGATGAACTGGGTGTATGGTACGCCCGTATCACGGGGCACAAGTCTTGATATCCCTGCTCCGACAATGAAAAGCCACAGAAGTGGCCGTGCTATGGCAGAGAAAAGGCGGCTCTTTTCCCGGATAAATTTTTTGAATTCCCGTGCAACGATAACGTAAATAGCGTTCAGTTCCATAAACCCTTTCTTTTCATTGTCTTCTCCTGTGCGCCCTGATAGACTCGCGCACTGAATCATTGCCGGAAGCCTCTTCTTCCCTTATGGTTTTGCCCGTGAGTTTCAAGAAAACATCATTCAGCGTCGGCCTCTGGATCCTCACGGAAAGAACCCTCTCACCCAGTGTTCTTATCAGTTCAGGGATACAGGTATCACCTCTACTGCAGGTCATGTAGAGTGCGTTTTCTTTTTCAGCGACATTCATTCTGAATGTATGTTCGATCTCGTATCTGGCGCTTTCATTATCCGTGGTAGTTATGGAGACAACATCACCGCCAACGGTCTTTTTCAGTTCCTCAGGCGAATCCATCGCAATGATTTTCCCGTTATCTATGATTGCGATCCTGTCACAGACCTCCGCTTCTTCCATGTAGTGGGTGGTCATGAAAATGGTTACCTTGTCTTTTCTGGGAAGCTCCGTGATGAATTCCCA
>JALHSV010000002.1 GCA_022865525.1 Thermodesulfovibrionales bacterium | reverse complement strand
GGAGGGTTAGGGTGGGGGTGTTTTGTGATGATTATTTTCGACACCCTCCCCTTCATCCCCTCCCCTCGAGGGAGGGGAGATATTAGATACCTCGTCCCGAAGGCTTTCGGGACTGCGGGGTAGTTCATTGGTGTCCTTTTTATAGAGTTATGCAATCCTGAAGATATTATTTGACATGCATGTTGTAGAATGCCTGTAATATGTTCAGTAGAAAAATATTATAGAAAAGTCTATTTTAAAAGCAAAAGGTATTCACCTATGTATCGTTACTGGCGCTTTATTATACTGAGCTTGATCGCCTCCGGCTCTCTCTTAGCAATTATGTTTATCCCTGTAATCCCGCAAGACCCGTCTTATCATAACTTCGCTGATGACAGGACATTGTGGAGTATCCCGAACGTTTTCAACGTGGTCTCAAATATTCCGCTGTTTATTGTCGGTCTTATTGGTTTAATCTTTTGCGCAAAGCATCCTACAACAGCGGGGATATGGTCCTGGAGAATTTTTTTTGGGGCTGTTACTTTCATTTCTGTGGGGTCAGCTTATTATCATTGGACACCAAATAACTGGACATTATTCTGGGACCGCCTGCCTATGGTTATCGGATTCATGGCACTTTTTGTATCACTGTTGAGCGAATTTATTCATGCTCGATTTGAAGTTATCCTTCTGATTCCCCTGTGTATGCTTGGCATTGCCTCTGTGATCTACTGGCACTTTACAGATGATTTGAGATTCTATGCATGGGTGCAGTTTTTCCCTTTGCTGTATATCACCATTGTTTTCTTACTATATAGACAAAGATCTACATATCAATCTTATCTATTTGCTGCTCTTGGATTGTACATTCTCGCAAAGGTGGTTGAAGTTTTTGATAAAGCTTTCTTCTCAATGACCCTTCAGAATATCAGCGGGCACTCATTAAAGCATCTTTTGAGCATATTAGCTGTGTATATTCTCTACCTTCGGCTGAGGCGTTCTTCATCTATCCTAAATGAAAAACGCAAGACAGCATAGGTCTGAAAAAGCAATAAACAAAAGATCTTATCGTCGCTCGTTACTTCCTGTAGTTGAGATTTTTAAAAAACGATATAATGTTGATGAGTACAAATGGAAATCAATGATAATGATAATGTAGTATATGTTATGCCTATTTTGTTAGTAACAACTCAAGTCACTGATTAATTATTAAAAAGGAGAAAAAATTGAAACAGGCAAAGTTAAAATTAGAAGAAATTATGACAAGGCCGGCTCTTTCCGCAAAGAAAGATACTCCAGTAAAAGACATAGCTTTTGAAATATTTTACGGTTTCTTCAGTGGAATGCCTGTAACTGATAGCGATGGCGGAGTTATAGGTGTAGTCACTGAGATTGATTTGTTAAAACAGATTCGTCAGGGTAAGGATCTTGAAAAACTTAAAGCGGATGAAATAATGACAAGGAATCCTGTAACCGTCGATATAAATACTTCGTTAGATAATGTTTTGGATATCATGATTGAGAAAAACATAATAAGAATACCGGTGACAGAGGAAGGCCATATAGTTGGTGTTATTGCGAGGCGTGATATTTTGAGATATTACTTTCAGCCAGAATTTTTTGCCCACTATTAGCCTGTCAACGTTAAGTTATAGGTGGCCTTGAGAAAAAAGTTGTATTACCTTCTTGGTGAAAGATACATAGCATTCCATAGAGTCCTGAAAAGAAACCCTCCTTCCTGAAATAAACACCTCGTAAGAACCCGATTGACGGCAAGCATTCACATAGAAGGCCGCAAAAACAAAGACAAACTGCCATCGAGAAGTACTCCCTATAAGGCGTATGCGCCCGCTGCCACCAGGAGTGCGGCCTTCTTTCGGAAAGAGTTAGGTTGATCGCGAAAGATTGTCGTTTAAGAATTATTGGTAGTGCCTTGATATGATATAATTTCAAAACTTCAATATTTAGGTGGAATCGAACTCGTGAAATGTACAGTTAGAAAGAAAGGAGACACATGATCGTGAAAAACACAAAATTGAAGACTGTCATTCGTAGTTTGTTTATAGCTTTTGTAATGTCTTGTGCAGTGCTTTTGCAGACTTCTGTGGCACTCGCAGGAACAGCAGTAAATGTGACCGAGCAGGAAGCCTATGAGATCGGCGTCGAGGCCTACCAGTATTTCTACCCGTTAATCTCTATGGATGTAACGCGGCGTGTTACAACAAACTTGCCGGCTGGGGTGAAGCAGGGCCTTGGGCCGATGAACACTTTTCACCATTTACGGGCCTATCCGACCGCAGATTTCCGGGAGGTGGTGCGTCCGAATTTCGACACGCTCTACTCGTCCGTATGGCTTGATCTGACCAAGGAGCCGATGATTGTGTCGGCGCCTGATACCAGTAAGCGCTATTACCTCCTACCCATGCTGGACATGTGGTCAGATGTCTTTGCTGTGCCTGGCAAACGCACCAGCGGCACGAAGGCAGGAAACTTTGCCGTTGTCCCGAAAGGGTGGAACGGCAAGCTGCCCAAAGGGGTCGAGAGGATCGAGTCTCCTACGGCCTTTGTCTGGATTATTGGCCGCACGCAGACCAATGGCCCTGCTGATTATGCGGCTGTTGCCAAGGTGCAGGACGGTTACAAGATTACTCCGCTGTCCCAGTGGGGAAAGAAGGCATCACCGGTCAAGTTCGTCGCCGATAAAACCGTTGACATGAAAACACCACCGCTTGTACAGGTTGATACTATGCCTGCTGCCAAGTACTTCAGCTATGGTGCTGAACTGATGAAGAAGAACCCGCCGCATACCACCGACTGGTCTCAGGTAGCACGCCTGAAGCGGATCGGCATCGAGCCTGGCAAGAGCTTCGACTTTGCTAAGGCACCCGCGGAAGTTAAGGCAGGGCTTGAACGGGCTGTCGTGGACGGCCTTAAGCTGATGGTGCAGAAAATCCCCACACTGGCACGAGTTATTAATGGGTGGCAGATGAACACTGACACGATGGGTGTTTACGGCAACTACTACCTCAAACGGGCTATCGTCGCCAAAGTCGGGCTTGGAGCCAATCAGCCGGAAGACGCCATCTACCCGCTCTGCATTGGTGATGCCGATGGAAAGCCTCTGATGGGCGAAAACAAGTACATTTTGCACTTTGCGAAGGAAGAAGTTCCGCCTGTTAACGCCTTCTGGTCAGTCACCATGTATGACGCTGAAGGATTCCAGGTCGCCAACAAACTGAACCGTTTCGCCATCGGCGACCGCGATAAACTGAAGTTCAATGCCGACGGATCAGTGGATATCTACATTCAAAGTGATTCGCCTGGGGCAGACAAGGAGTCAAATTGGCTGCCGTCACCTGCCAAGGGTGTGCTCGGTGTGACCATGCGTTTGTACGCACCGTAAGTGCAGGCGCTGGATGGCCGATGGGTGCCGCCGGCGGTCAAGAAGGTGTAGTGAACCAAAGAAGAAAAATACCGCATAAGTCAGAGGGGCGAGGTAGATATCTCGCCCTTCTTTGTTGTGGAGTACTAAGAAAAATTATGAATCATTGCGCCCATCGAAAAAATTTCTCTTTGTCACGGGGCTGTGTGTTTATCGATAACTTTCGAGAGCGTTTGTTTGAAGAAGAAATCAATAAAAAGTTACCACTCTTGATTCCAAGGACTTGTAGGTGTCAGAGCGAAAAATGGGGTATTTCCTTCGGGGCGAATGACGCACGCTGCCTGAATGGAGACACGGAGGCAACCCTCCTTCCTGAACTACGGGTCTGAAGGCTGAACCTGAAAAGTATATAGTTCAACCGGCAATCGATAGATAAAGTAATTCCTGAACGCAATCTGAACTTGAAAAATATCCAAACACATCTTATATTGACAATGCTTCTCACAATTGATAAATTTAACCCATGCAGAAACAAATTGCTCAATGCCATTTGTTCTATCAGAGGCCATTTTATTAATGCTATCTGTAATATCAATAGTAATTTCAATATC
>JALHSV010000271.1 GCA_022865525.1 Thermodesulfovibrionales bacterium | reverse complement strand
CGGTTACAAACATTATGAGATATCAAACTTTGCTTTGCACGGCTTTCAGTGCTTTCACA
The DNA here is from genome assembly GCA_022865525.1 of Thermodesulfovibrionales bacterium. Classification (GTDB taxonomy): domain Bacteria; phylum Nitrospirota; class Thermodesulfovibrionia; order Thermodesulfovibrionales; family SM23-35; genus JALHSV01. The sequence continues at coordinate 2,435 of JALHSV010000271.1, read as the reverse complement.
ATCTGAACTACTGGGACAGAGGCGGATATATTGGAGCGGGTGCAGGAGCACACTCCTTCGTCAATGGGATACGTTCGCATAACGTAAAAGATATTCACGATTATATTGAACGATTGAACAATGGTCTCATACCTGAGACGGAGTTATTAAAAATTTCACCGGCAGAAGCTTTGAAAGAATTTCTCTTTCTCGGCCTAAGAAAAACAAACGGCATAAGCATCGGTAAAACAAAGCTCTTTGGGATAGATATCATCAGCGCATGTAAAGAAATGCTTGAAGCAGGCTACTTTGAAGTAAAGGACGATTCTCTCAGGCTTACGAGAAATGGCATCGTACTATCAAATTCAGTAATTGTCAGATTATTCGGAAATTTAGGGCTGTAAACAAAGTTAGCGTTATGATAAACCACGCTCTATTGACAAAGCATCGGTGTTCACATAATATCACATACCAGGAGGTGAAACATGAAAGTTGTTGAGATAATGACCAAAAAATTAGAAACCATAGAGGTTGATGCGCCGATCTATGACGCGATAGAAAAGATGATAGACAAAAGGATTCGATCTTTGCTCGTAAAGCCTAACGATGATAAAGATGTACACGGTGTTATCACCGTAAGAGATATAGTTAACAAGGCCCTTGCAAAGAATCTCGATCTGAACAAAACAAAAGTTAAAGAGATCACTTCAAAACCCTTGGTTTGCGTTGATAAGGATATGGACGTAGAGTACGCAATTAATTTAATGAGTAAATTCAATATCACCCGTGTTTTTGTAAATGATGGGAAAGAAATCATTGGTATTATTTCATTGCTGGATGTTATGTCTGCAGAATTGATAAAGAGGGCAAGAGAGGGTCACCGTGCTTGAAAATGTTTTTTTTGGCGGTAAAACAGAGCAAAAGGTAATAGAGAAAATAAAGAAGCACATACAAATCCTCTGTGCCGCTTCAGTATGTTTTAAAAAGGCCCTGGAGGATCGGGACAAAGAACAACTGTATTGTGTTCCTGATCTGGAAAGGGAAGCCGACAGCATAAGGAGAGAGATTGTTTCTACGATCTACGAAGGCGCCTTTCTCCCGTATCTCCGTTCCAACATATGCAGATTTGTTGAAATCGTAGACGATGCCTTTGATCTCCTGGAAGATGCTGCATCTGAACTTGAATATATTGGTCTAAAATTAGATCAGGAGATTGAAGAAGACTGTATCAGGATTGCAGATATAAACCTGAAAATGAGCGAGATGCTCTTGATTGCATTTGAAACCTTGTTCGGAAAAGGTGATTTAAGGGAAAAAACACTGGCAATAAGAATCTATGAGAAACAGGTCGATGAAATAAAATTTGACCTGATTAAAAAACTGAGTGAAAAAGAGGTAAGAAACTTCTGGCATGGCAAGATGCTCTCTGACTTCATATCTTTTCATACGCGGATAAGCGATGTTATTGAGGACGCCAGTGACTACCTCCACATAATAAACATTAGCTTGAGATAATATCATATGAGTCTGAATGTTCATTCCACTCGATGACGGAACTGATTCCTCTCGCAGCCTGTGTCCTGATAGCCTTCGGTATAGGTTCCAACGATACGTCAAACGCTCTCGGGATTTGCATAGGATGCGGCATAATACGGTTAAAAAAGGCCTTACTTCTCTTTGGATGCTTCGTTGTGCTTGGGGTAGTGCTGCAAGGTCAAAAGGTAATGCAGACGGTCGGAAAGAATCTGTTAGATGTCAATCTTCCTATAATGAGCATAGCCTTGTCTGTATCTGCCATTTTAATAATTCTTTCCAATTGGAAGAAATTGCCCCTTTCAACACACCAGGTCATAATCGGTAGTTTAGTTGGTGCTGGAGTTGCTGCCGGGGTTGCGGTATCTTTTCTATCCCTCATAAAGATTATTATTTCATGGATCATATCTCCTCTTGTTGCTTTTTTCTCTGCCCTATTCTTATACAGAGCGATGGAAAAGACCATTTCAAAACTTTCTTTCTTCCGCATAGAGAGAATTATACGATTTCTTTTGCTTCTGAGCGGAATATTAATCGCCTACAATACAGGTGCAAATGAGCTTGCAACCATTGTAGGTCCGGCCATCCATTCCGGCTTGATCGAGAGAACACCGGCCTCTCTCATAGGCTCCCTGTTCGTATTTCTCGGAGCAGTCCTTCTGAGCAAACGCGTCATAGAAACCATAGGCAAAGGAATTACTACCTTAGACCCCTATTCAGGGTTTGCAGCACAGTTCGGGGCAGGAATATGCGTATTATTCTTTACCTTTCTCGGCATGCCCATTTCAACAACATACTGTATCATTGGAGGAATCAGCGGTGTCGGGATGTCAAAAGGAATGAAGACAGTAAAAATGGATCTGATCAAGAAGATCATCGCAAACTGGTTTTTGGCTCCGACGCTGGCATTCCTGATCAGTTAT
>JALHSV010000270.1 GCA_022865525.1 Thermodesulfovibrionales bacterium | reverse complement strand
GTACATACCACTTTTTACAGAATAAAAAAATGATATATAGGGGGGGGTCCTGATTGACCAAAAAATCAGCCGGAGCAAGAAATTTTAAAAAAAAAAAGTCCTGGAACAAAATGTCGTTTCAAGCTCCATGCTCCACAAATGACGTCATCGGCCGATTTCCGGAGCAAGAAATTTTTTAAAAAAAAGTCCTGAAAAAAAATGTCGTTTCTTGCTCCATTCTCCACAAATGACGTCATCGGCCGATATCCGGAGCAAGAAATTTTTAAAAAAAAAGTCCTGAAACAAAATGTCGTTTCACGCTCCATCATCCACAAATGACGTCATCGGTCGATTTCCGGAGCAAGAAATTTTAAAAAAAAGCCCTGGCAAAAAATCTCGTTTCTTTATCCGCAAATGACGTCACAGGTTATGTAATTATCGAAATTGTGAGCGTTTTTATAAATCACAGTCGCATTAGGGGCAAAGCAAATTATCTAAACATTGACCTATTTTGGACCTGGTCTGCTTTTTTGCTGTCGGACTTTGATGTCTTACACCAGAAATGGCGTGTAATCTTATCAATATTGTGTTGTTTTTTAGCTTTTGTTTGCGCCACGTAAGAGTTTGTTATCTTGTCGAACTTTGATGTCCCACACCAGAAATGGCGTGTAATCTTATCAATATCCTGTTGTTTTTTAGCTTTTGCTGACGCCACGTTGAATTTTCTAAGAGTTTCGAACTTTGATGTCCCACACCAGAAATGGCATTTATTTTTATCAATATCCTGTTGTTTTTTAGCTTTTGCTGACACTCACATTTCTTAAAACCCCCAGTCTGTTGCAATGTGTCGCCTAATAGAGAACATCAAATGGGAAACGCTTTCGGATCTGCCGCCCGACATTAGTGTGCTTATTGTTGGGCCCAATGCGTTGTCGGCTGGCAGCGATTATCGTCGCCGTTACACAACCACTCGAAATTTCCCAAATCTTCACGTTACTCGCGTTGTCGTCACATTGCCAAATGATATCTCCTCTATTTATGACATAATGGGGGATTATTTCCCTAATGCGCATATCACACTTGAAAATCCCGGTTCGTAAGCTGTTGCAATGTACTCGGCTAAGCTCTCACGTCCTGTTTTATCAACTCATGTATCTTATCCACGCAAACGTCTTATCTGTGGCTACAAAAAGGACAAAAATAGCAAAAGATTCATCAAACTTACTATGAACAGCGACAAATTCACACGGGAAGAGCTTGAAATTCTGCAATCACTCGTTATTTGCAGCACATTCACCACCACGCCACATCATCAGACCACATCCGCCACCACACCTCTCCGACCTTTGTACGTGCCAGCTCAGCACCGCTCTTTACACCACAAGATAACACAGATAAACATCGAAAAGACGATAAAAAACAATATATAAACGGCGCTTTCTTGAAGAAAAGACAACAGTTAGTAAAATGCCTTCAAGACTACAAGTTTGTTCTGAATTAAATCGAATTTGCTCGAGTGATCGCCAGCTCTTCCAGACAATGGCAAAATACGACAACTACCAGAAAAACCGGACACTGAGTCCACTTCAGCTGTTACAACTTGCCTCGCCCCAACCGGACAGTGACATTTTTGACATTGTGGACGCAGAGTGTCGAAGACTACCAGCTCATATGCACGATGGACCACGTATCAAGCACATGTTGAAGCAGGCACTGTTTGACCAAATGTGGGTTGGTATTAACATCAAAAAGCTAGTTTCTGCTTGCCTTTTTGTACTCAGTGGACAAATGTGCAAGGAAAAATCGGGAATCATAATTTGGATGTCTATATACAATGTGGACTTTCTTGAAGTACTGCCAACTCAGTCGGTCAAACATCCCGAAAAATCAGAAAAGATGATGGCGTTGCGCTCTGCCATGATGACTCTGTTGTGCCAATGCTTCTCAGACAAAGACGTTTCTGATAATGCATTATTACACGGCTGTTTAATGGTGGACAATGCAATTTTGGCCGATTATCGTCTACTCGCCGACTTTGATTTGGTAATATTCAACTTTTTGGCTGGACTCAACATTTTTTATCCAAAGCCGGTGGTTGATCGAATTATGTTCAATGGATTTGAAGTATTTCAATTTTTATATGGTAAACTGGTTGATACTACGGTAGTTTCTGCTATCCCCATCACTGAATATACACACCTTGCTGCTAAACGCCAATCATTTCCGCGTGATTTGCATTTGCACGCGTCGACGCTGCTGGAGCTTATTAAGGTGCCAACTTCTATCGTATTTACCATAGATCAGATCATTGTAGCTACACAATGCGAAGAAAACGGTGACCTCTGCAGCCAATGGTTGCACGACAAAGCAACCATAATTGGACATGACGACTGGTTCGATATGGCCGTGTTTGTGTACCGGTGGTTTGCAAATCCCATACGCGATATCGATGAATCGCGGTCGTTGTTTTGTTCAACCATGGCACAGCTTGTCATTACGTTTCAAAACTACCCATCTAAGCTGATTTCCAAGCATGACCTGTTTGCAATTGCAAATGACGCCATTTCCTGTGCCCATCCCAATACAACACTACTAAATGACATTCGTTTAGTGTCACCCAGATTGGATGTGCAGCTTGAAATTGCAAACCTAATTTTTGACGCTTACTTTGATGTAAAGGTTCGAAATTATTCATTTACCGAGCTGTTTATCGCCGCTTTTGAAAAGCATGAGTGGATAATGCAATTTTCACGTGACGAACCATATTCATTTGAACCCATACAAAGTCAAAATCGAGAGACTACCGCATCACTGATGGACTGGGTACATTCAATGTCGGAAAAAAAGTACAAAATGATGGACTATGTTGTAGATGTTAACGCAATGTGGAGCGATGTAGAGCCAAACCCTGGCTTAAAACTAAAAAAAGCCCCGGTTGTATCTAAGCCCAAGGGACAAAGACGCGGTCGGCGATTTGCCGGTCACTCAAAAAGCAGCAGACGAAGACAGAAATGCACAGTGCTGACAGTAAAAAAGAACACTTCTTTGCTCCGTCGGCTACAGAAGAGAGACATTTTACGTGGGTTGCGTTACGCTGCATACTTGTCTAATGTATCGGCAGCGCTTAGTGTTAAAAATAAAATGTTTTAATCAAAAAAATGTTTATTTGCACAATAATACACATTTAATTGCAATTTTTTGAAGTTTATTGGTCTTTTCAGCGTGTTCCGCAAGTTGGTGGCATGTATTGCACTTGGAGCCATAATAACTGGCAGAACATCGCGTTGCGTGTGGATGTGAGCTTTGTCGCATACAACCAGCACCTTTGACGTATGCGTCGTCAGTGTACATCGTCTGTGGTGGTAACGGCTGACGTACACCACACACTAGACTAATAAAGCGTTGTCTCATCGTAATTGGCTTGCTCTTTTCTGCCTCGTATTCAGCTCGTTTTCTGATGTACCGCTCTCTGGCGGCAGCACGATGCCAGCGACCATAAACAGACATTTGCATTACTCTACATAAATACGGTCGATAAATTGACACACATTAACGTGATTTGGCAGTTGTATTGAATTTCTATATTGCCATGTGGACATTGGCTTTAGCAGCTCCATCAATCTCATTTGCAAATTGACTGCGTTCGGACATTCGAGGTCCTCATACTCAAGAGTCCATGCTGGGTTGTTCATTTTGATTTTATTTATGTTTTTTGGCATCGTTCCCGATCTTCCGCTCATCATAAAATACCGAATTGTTGAGTCATCGTGTGCGCCACCACATCTGAAAACGACAAATGCCGGCTTCTGCTTTTCTGATCTTGGCATAGGCACTTTTCTGCCGATCTTTGATACAATTTCATCTAAACGTCTGTTTATCTGCTGTACTTCAGTATTGTCAGACACGTACTCTAGCTTTTTTAGCCACTGAAGAAAAAGGACAGATGATTCCGACGTCGGCAACAGGCACTTTACAATCACAGAAGCCCCGTGAAAATTTACAAACGTACCGCTGTCGCCCAACTTCATAGTCGATTTGCCTTTTAATTCGTACTTTATCGCACTTTCAACGAGACGATCGGAAATTTCGCCAATTTTTTTAAACATAATCCACATTTCAGACTTTATACTCAACAGCTCCACCGTGACACTCAGATCGCCACCCTCATTAAACACTCGGATATCCGGCGCCGCTTTAAAACACGGCAAAGTATGTGTATTACTGTGGCTCATTGTTGTTTCTACTAGTCAACTGATAGCTTTATAGTTTTACTATCTTTCACCGTTCAGGTAGTAATGCAGATAACGCAGAATTTTTTGGATTCACTCCCTTTTCAGGGTGGATTTGAGCTTGAAACAATTGAAGATAATACCTTTTTGGTCATAAAAAACCAAAAATACTGCAAATTATTTTGGATGCATTTCTGGAAGGAAATACTACAGCCAAAATTTGCAGCACAGACAAACATTACTCGGCTTTCTGATGGTGATATCACTATAAAGGTAATAATAGACAAAGAAACGGGCAATTTATTGGGCACACCGGCTGCATGGAACACCATATTTTATTACGGAAATTATGAAATTACAAATCCACCATTTCGTATTCCGCTTGGCGGAATATGGGTCCTAGTCATTTACATCCTGTGCTTGGTGTTGGTGTTTGTGGTAGCGTCACGAACCAGGAGCGTCGCGTCGCAAATTTGATTTGTCAAAACAACCTTCCAAAGATGCAAATAGCTTGTCAAAATCGGCTTCGTCAATAACACCAGTGTCGGATCCCATACATGCAGCTAGCTTGTCAAAGTCGGATTCCATTCTGTCTACAAGGTTTGTCGACCCACACATTGGCGTTTCGCCATCACCGGCGCCCTCGTCATCGTTATCGTCAAATCCGCTGCTGCTTTCACATTCGGAACCCGTCGAAGGTGGTGGCTCCTCTTCCGTCACAACAACCTTCAATTCGGCAAGGCGCTGGTTCAGCGCTGCTATAACCTCTTCAATCATCATCAATTCTGTTTGAACTTCAACTCGTACACGCACTTCTTTCTCCTCCGTACTCAATGTCACTGGCGAAAGAATCGAAAAAACCGAATATCCGCAGAAAAATATCAAACTCAGGCACCACAATATATCCCAGAAAGAGCTCATCGTTGAATGTTTCAAATTGTGTAAAAAAATTGATATTTATTGAGAAATAATCGGGATTTTGCTACAATATACAATTAATTGGGTCGGTGTGTTAATCACGCGTGATTTCGCAACAAGCTTTCAATATGTGTGCGATTGGTGTGTAGTCTTCGTTTTTTAGTGGTGGTAGCTGTACAATAAGACCGGAAAACGACGATTTCTTATCTGATATACACTTTAGATAAAACCACTCAACCAGCTTACTCAGCTCGGCTGAACGAGTCACACCCCGGTGCTTAATCACGCCAGTCGAAGCCACCGTTGCTATGTAGCATTTTTTTGATATAATCACCATGTTTTTGTAATGTGTTGAAGTCATTTCGAGTGCAGATAACGCCTGTGTCAGAACCGGGGAGTCAATAAAAACACTGTCTGTATCGATATATACGCAATTGTAGCCAGTAATGTCCATGGTGGCGTGTGCAGCCTGGATTACCAGCTGCCGTCCAAAAAATGTAATCGCAGCGGCCACATGTGGTGCGTAAAATGGCCCGTTTTTGCATCCCAACAAGCCATACATGCAACTCGATAGCCGTTTTAGATTTGCATTGGTCTTTCTATGTATGTTTAGCTCTTCAAACACCCGCGACAGTACTCCTCGTTGCCTTTGCCGTGTCGTTATTACCAACACTGTGTCATTTTCCCTGCATTGTACCAGCGAAACCGGCGCAAAGTTGCATTCAATCGTCCCGTTTATATATTCACGGTCCATTCCTTGTTTATGATCAGTATATTTTAAAAATGTGAAATCGTCTTCTGTCGCGTTACCAATGCGGATGTCTTTTACACGGAAAATTCCGACCGTTTCAAATGACAAATTGTAAATGTCCGATATGGTCGGGTAAAATGACACAAAATCACTCTCTGTCACCCCATTTTCTAAGTATTGTCGCCCGTCACAATAATTAAATCCTCCCGGAAATGTGTAGTCGTCATCGCCTCCGATTGCGGTGTTTTTCATTAAAACGCACCCCAGATCCCAAAACATGCTAAATATTTTGAATCCAAATAGACGAGTCGGCCCGCTTGCGTATCCACTCGCAAGCGTTAAACTCAGGCCATATTCTCGGCACATCACTTCCGCCGACGGCGGTATTGATTCTACAGGTATCAACTCGTGACTCACACGTAAAACCCCATCATGGCGCCAAAATTTTGCTAGTTCTCTGTCCATTTTTAAGAATTCTAATCGTGGATAAATAACGTCATTTAGTGTAGATTGTGAATAAAATAGCGTCAACTTCTTTATTTCACACAAATAATCAACTATTTTAACTAGCAAATCACGTTCCGATGTGTGTATATGCGCACTTCCGCTCCACGACGTTATTTCCGCGTTTTTGTTCTGGTGTACGGTCAGGTCGAGTGTGTTATACTCAAACTTGGGCGGCGGCAGGTCCACGTCTTCAAAATAGGTATAGTAGTTGTCAAGGCGCTCCCGATCCATCGCCAAAAACGTCGCCATATTCCATATACACGGCAATCGGACCGCAATCGGGTCGTTTAATAATATGTTCTTATACAATTTGTGTGTTTCATCAAACGAGTGCGTCATCACTTTGTAAATTTGCATTCCAAGTGACTTGTCACAATCCATTACACCACCAGCTATTGGCACTTTTGATGTACATGCACGCACATATTTGCCATATTTAAGCAGTATATTTTCATTTGAACAAGCCACAAATAGACCTACTCGCGATGACCACACTGCCCTCAGGGAAACTTCGCCACTATCAACGCACACTGCGTGCACACATCCATCCTTAAAAACCCAGTCGATTACAAACGATCCCATCTACTGAGACGCTAACTGCTTTCTGTGCTTGGTATACGATCTAATCAGATATTTATACCCAAGCTCTGATTTCCACGACGGATATCCTGCCTTTGATGCACATTCCAAAAACCACACCTTCAATTGAGCCGGTTGCATTTTCTTTTTTAGGACTTCTTCGGTCAGCGGTGTGGTTTTGTTGAATTCATCGAGGTATGCCTTCAGATCTGAGTCCGCTTGGCAGAATTCAACCAGCTTTTTAATTTCAATGCGTTTAACCATACTCTCTGAACTGCTATCCTCCTCGTCCGAGTCTTCAGAATCAGAAAAGATGTCTTCGTCCAGTGGTTCTGTGCACAATTTATATACTTCGGTCAATTCAGGCTTACACATGCGAATCAGTACCAATAACAGCACAATTATCACAGCCAGCAAGAGCAGCACAATCGGGCAGCGCTGCAGGAAAAATACAGTTACAACCACAAGCGCACCACACTTTATATAAAATGCATAATCAATGTTGTCCGAAGTTGTCATCATTATTCTAATATTGGCTATTTCGCCGAATCGAATTTGGGTCTGCTTTTACGTCAAACGGTAGCACAATCTTGTTATTTTTTCATATGTTACACTCATTATCGATAAAATTCCGTGTATTCGCTGCGCCGTTGATACAAATCTCGCTCAGGGCCAAAGTACGTCCTCCTCTATATGTGCGCATGGAGGTTCGTATTTCGTGCAATTCGCAATTACCACCGCTAACAAGAGCAGCCCGACCGGGCTAAGCTGTTGGATAAAAGCTGTCCCAACAATAAGCGCACCACAATTTATATAAAATGTGTAGTCAATTTTGTCCAAAGTTGGCATTTTTATTTCAATATTGGCTATTTTCAATAATCAAGCTTGGGTCTGTTTCTAAGTCAAACATAAGTTCAACCTTGTTATTTCCGCCCATATAACACCCTTCGTTGATAAAAAGTCCGTCTCTTGGCGCTCCCGTTGCGTAAATCTTGTCCTTGCACGCTTTCAGTGTCGATTGGTTTTTTTCCCCCGATAAAATGCTCAACGGTTGTAGCAGGCCCGAGTTGTTTGAGCAAAAATTCCGCTGTGTGGCCAACAAATAACAATGCAACTGCATGAAAAACGTCATCTCAACATCCTCTAGCGTCACCAGCGTGTCTGGCGAATTGCGAAACATACAATAGTAAAATTTGAATATACTGCTAAAAATTGTGTTAAAACACATTTCGATCGTCGCTATTAGCTTGCAATTGCTATAAAATATGATTTCTTCCACTTCGTCGCAGTGCTCAAACGCAACCTTCATGTTGGCGTACATTTGAGTGTCATGCGTCTGTGACGTATTGCCGTCATAATAAAACTCGCAGATTCTCGGCGTCAAGTTCAAAAAGTCGCATGGAAGGTCCATTTTTGCCAGCGCTGCAACAACTGGAGCTACCGTTGCATCTGGCGCTAGGCGTATTCTGAACCACGTTCTTCCACCCGTTTTTGCGTGCAAAATTGTCTTTTTTAGTTGTCGTTTTGAATTTGACGACAAATGCTTCACATTCAAAATCGTCTGTGCGCCGGCCGAATTCAAAAACACGCTGACCTCCAATCCCAATGGGTGTGTGTCTAAATTTTGTAATTGGTTTTTGCTCACCAATACAGCCTTCAAATCTCGCAAAAAACGCACACGACCCGGTGAACTTGGCTCACGCATTGACATTTCACGCAATTTAACATTTACGTCGTCCAGTGGCATGTACAACGCCAGAACGTCCACCATCCGCCGTGTGCAAAACGCTGGCATCACTAACGACAGCAGTCGCTGTGTTTCCGCTTTTATGATCAGGTGATTTGCTAGCGTCATCTCCGCCAAATTTGTAGCCGTTGTCGTTTATTTGAATGTTGATGTCTACTGTTGGGGGGTGGTAGCACACACGCTTAGCTGGTGGTTGATAATCCTCAATTTCTTTAGTATCTATCAGCTTTACTGGCAAAATTACTGCGACTGCGAATGAGTGTACGCCATTTAGTACCAACTTCAGCGATTGTATGGTATATGACACGAGATGTGGGTTTGAGATGCTTAATGCAACCTTGATGTCATTGATTATGAGCGGGTGCAGGAAATTTGAAAAATATATGCTTGAAATGCGCACTGTTACTTCAAATGCTTCCATGTTACTGTATATATTCAGAAACGTCGGCGATGATCACAAATAGGCACAACTTAAAAATATGTCTACACCGTTTTATTTCTTTGAAGACACCGTTTCTTACGGCACAAATACACTCTTAACATCCGACACTGACGACGGGGTCGGGCTTTTGTATAGCGCCATTTATGTGTCTGGCAACAAACCGGACGTCGAAACACTGGGTGGGCGCCGGATCACAGTTCTTCCCGATGAATTTGACGCCGTCACCACCAGTCTTCTCAACGTTTACGGCAAACTAAAAAAACTCGGACCAGACGGCGCCCGTGAGCTCATTAAGCTTTTTCCGGTCGGAGTTCGACCACAATCGTTATCAGACGCTGAAAAGCATAAAATTTTGATGTACTTGTACCAGGTAACGCCGGACATACCCATTGACGTTGCTCGAGCCGGGAAATTTGACACATCCGCCTGCGTTAAAAACATGCAAATATATGTTGATGCTGCCGCCATCAACCGGCAACACAAAAAGTCGTTCTTTACCAATCCCGATAACGCAGAATGTGGATATTCTTACGGGTTTCCGCCTATCGACTCTACTCGACGCGAGATTCTCGCAGACATCTTTGATCTTGAATCTGAAGACGTGTGGGTTCGTACCATAGACTACGATAAAAGCTATTTACTCGAAGAAATGCTAATGAATTCGCTTCAAAAGATGTGTTTTGCCGTCAAATCATACAACATTGGGTCGTATGACGTAGAGGCTGGTGATGGAATTGAAAACGCGATTGCCAAGTTTGTGTCAGCTATTTCACAACGCAATAGCCGCTCGTTTGTCAACGAATCGTTACGAGACATAGTTAAAATGCTACAAAGCGCCGACGGCACCGATGGTGTGTGGTTTCGCTTTATCAAGAAACTGGCTGATGGCACTGCAGAAATCAGCAGTATCGACATGACAATCGATACATTTATTCGTGAAGATTTGGGAAAATCTCACATTCGCATCAAATCTCTATTACTTGATAAAATTGCAGATGTTTGCGATGAAAACGAGGAATCTGACTTTCTGCGTTATCGTGAATTTTTAGACTCTATAAGTGTCCAAACACCAGAAATACACGCACGAAATCAATTAATGTGCTCAGAAAAACTCAAGCAATATCTGTACACGTTCCGTTTTTACAAAAACCAGATTGTCTCGTATGACGCAGATACTGATCGTGTACATTTGTTGCCCAACCATTACGTTCTCGACACACAAACACCACTCAGTGATGCTTTAATAGCCAAATTCTCAAATTTGAGGCGTCAACTCGATTTTCGCCAACCATATCGCAAATTTGAGTCCATGGTACGCAGCACCTGGTTTACATTTGAGGAGGCCAGCGATTTGCTGCGATATGTCTTTAATCCCGTTTCACATGTGTGCAGTCTACTTGCGTCTGCCATACACCACTTTAACGTCCAAACCATCCCTTTTGACATACCGCAGATGTACACATACCTCGCCGTCATGCCATCGACACTATTGACCGCACCCACTTCAGTTGACATGTGTCAGTATCAAATACCACGCACATCCGGCGGATCTTTATCTACATTACTCAATCAAGTGCCCAATGTTCGTTCAATGGTACAAATTTTTGATATTGATACACTGACCAGCCTTGTTCAGCAAATCAGAGTAATAAGTCAAAATGTTTACCAATTACACCTAATATGTGCCCAATTTTGTGTACCAGAGCTGTATATTGTTCAACTTGTACAGGATACCATGGGAGGTCAAATGGACCCGTACGACGAAGCCATATTGTGCCTGCTACTCATCGGCAGCGTTAACCCAGACGAGCGGGTACTCCTTTTTGAAATTGTCGCCGAAAGACTAAAGCTGATTAAATTTTCTAAAGTCCACGTCACATCTGGATTTCCACAGGAATTCTTGCGTCAGTCTGTACATTCAGTCGAAAATCGTAAAATAGCTGAAATATATTATGCACTCATACGCAACAACTACAACTTTGAAATTGACTACGAAATTCTGCTAGAAATTGCACCAAAATTCGACTACGCTGAAATATTCAAGGAAATCATAGCAATGCATTAATAAAACAACAGATTTTTGTCAACGGCAGATTTTATTGATTAACTTCGTGAGTTGTATTCCGCCAACAGGTTTTTGCATGCTTCCTGGTCGAGTGCCGAGTTGTTTTTCGCAAAAAGGTCCATTATGCCATCCGCATTCAGTATGATGGAAAACAGGCGATCGCCATACACCATAAACTTGCCCACTGCCGTCGGTGAGGCACGCGTCATTTCGTCCATCACATACACAGACAGATCTTCATGAAGTGATCCACAAAATCGCGGTATTTCGAGATTCATTTGGAATTGAGACAGCATAAATTGCAATCGGTCAGATTCGCACCACAATTTTGAAGCCAAATACGATGACAATTTTAATGGCTGCAATTCGGGACGCTTATCCAAATACTCCATTATGCTCGCGTGGTACCGTCTATCAGTTTGAAATCGCTCAGACGACGTGCAGTTCCTGAACTCTGGATTTCGTTGGAAAAAGTCTGCGTAGATGCTGTGTGGATATGTGCCCTTTTGTGCATTTATCCACATTTTTGTATTGACAGCGTCAGAAATTACATCAATTGACAGCATACCAAACAAATTCACAGCAATTTTGTTTTTGCAGAAATACTCTGAATGCGCAATGTCACTCATTGACATTGCACAGAAAAGCAGAATATAAATACCATAAAATTCGACTGGCATCAGCGGAACGTGTTCAATCGTGCTCGCATCAAACGTCACCAGTCGTATCAAAACATTGCACACTCGGCTCATCAGTTCGGGCACACATGACGCATCGGTGTACGTCATACAGATTTTTTCCTGCGAAAACGACGGCGCCGTATCAAGTAGGAAAATCTCACTTCCGTTCAAGAAAGTCGACATAATTGTATATATGGTCTCGTAAATTGCCGCTGCCGACGCATCACTGCTTTTAATCGGTGAATTCATTAAAGCATTTCCCAGACCCTTGACCACTTCGCTTTTTGGTATTGTCGGTACATTCTCAATGTGCACAACGCCCCAGCTATTGCACCACACCAAAAGCTGCATAGCGTTGTCCAACGAAGTCGTCGCATCCGCCCTGTCAATATAATGCGTGTATTGTGTCAGTGACTCGTGGTTCCGAGCCGCCAGTGGGTACACAAAATGCACAACTTCACTCCCGGTTCCACCGGACAAGTTCAAGGCTGCCATTTCGTCATCATCGTCCTCTATACTGGCACCGGCGGCCAATGCAGTGCGCAAAATTGTCTTTATTTTTTCGCTCATGTCTTATTTACCGCAACTGTGCCTGCGTGTGTCTAATAAGGTTATCACGGTGAAACGTCGGTACATTTCGAGGTAAAGCACCCGCAAATATTAATATATTGCTCAAATAGTCGCAACTGTATATGGATTTAGAATCAAACTGGACATGCGAAAATCGTAGTGTCGTTACCGATATATCAGTAAACCGATCAATAATCTCACTACAAAGGCTGGTCATTTTCAATTCTGTGTAAGCACCATCACCGCTATTATTAGATCCATCAGAATATCCTAAATACGGTAGCATCACATCCGGTGATGATACCCAAACGTATAATCCATACCCACAGTCATAAAATCCAAGTGTTTGTGACAATGGCGTAAAATACAGACCCTTTTCTTGCATATTCATGATCCACACTCGCTGATTTGAGTCGTCCAAGTATGCAATGTTCCTGTGTGTAATTTTGAACCCATTTCCTGCAATTACGCTGTGTGTAGGCGGATAATTGCGTGATGCCAATTCACATATGTGGGTTTTGTCGATGTTTGGATCCACCAGCACCGATGACACATTGGTTTTCGTTATGCGCCTGCTTGTGTACTCGTCGCTCCCCTCTACAAATGCGCTATTTTTAAATTCAAAATCGCCTGCAATCGCAGATTCCGGTGCCCACAGAGTAAAATTCCAAATTCCCAAATTCCACACATCATCCAGTGTCATCGGATTTAAAAATCCGTCGCATGTAATCTCAAATAAGTGTGTTGTTGTCGTGAAAAATTCAACATTTTCTGATTTTATTCGGGATTCAACTGCCGCGATGTTTTCACCCGACAACTCATCCTCACAATACAAAACTAGCTGTGCACCGCCATTTGCCGGATCGTATCGAGAAGTATCTCCATTTGGGTCGGCTATATTGCCTAAAACTCGTGCGCTTATCGCAAGTTTTCGATTGTCTGTTGTGTACACCTCCATGTTATACGCATACTTGAGGTGGCTTTTTGTATACAGATTCAAAGAATATACGTACATGATTATACTAGCTGCATTGTACGCCTGCAAATTCGTTTATTTGCTCCATGTCCCAGTGAATTTTCGAAAATTTCGCAGTTTGGTACATTTGAAAGTGCACGTAGTCAAGTTCCCTCTGCGACAATGATTGCATTTTCATGTGAGTGCCCACGTAGTTTACCTCACCGCCCTCCAAGTATGACCAGTCGCCATGACCAACTACCGTTGCCAACTTCAAAAAATCTGGCTGTGTTGTGTGAGCAGTCGCCTTTACCGTGTCAATACAATAAGACACACCACCAAACGCATATCGCTGTGCATTCTTCATCTCATATTCGTCACATACTATCGTAGCCGCGTTTTTTATTGACAAGTTTGCGTCTAATCTCACAAAATATAGCGCTTTTGCCTTCTTGTAAATTACAAAAATCCCATTGGTCTTTTCATTTAGTGATGGTGTGTCAATTTCGCGGTAAAGCGAATGCAAAAACACGTTATCTCCGACAGCTTTGCTAGGATGCGCAAATGCATCCGATACACTATAGTCTCGGCCAATTTGTCCATTTAGTGGAATAGAGACTGTACCATTATCAAGAAAAATGCTCATACTGCTGCTTCAAATATTCACTCTGGCGTTTGTGCTCTTTATTTTGTACTTTATATATCGACCGATACCACTACAGGCTCTTTACAATCGATACTACTACCCAAGCAGTATATTCGAAGATGGAGAATATACCCAACAAAGTCGAAATACATACAAAAAACTTAATTATAACTCGTATTTGTTGAAAAATTCAGGCGCAAACACTCTTATAGTGTGGTTTCACGGCGGATGCTTTATTCAGGAAAATCCAGATATTGTGCTCCCGTTTCTTGGGTTGCTCCGACAAAACATGCCCAACTGTGACATCTTGACATTTGATTACCCGCTTCCGTATAGCCGGACGCTCGATGACACCATTGTATGCTCTAATCAGATTATCGCCAAATACATTGGCAATTATGACAATTACTACGTGGCTGGTGACAGTGCCGGCAGTTTGCTCGCCCTACTTACCACGCACATCGAAACTTCGCCGACGCTTTCTTCACGCTTTGGTATTAATCCGCTGGGTGTCAAATTTAACGGATACATCAGTGTGTGTGGCTTTTATGACATACGCTTCAATGGCAATGCACTCGCCGAGATGATTTTTAAATTTTACATCGGAAGAGGCACAAAAAACTGGAATAATTTTCTGGCAAGTGAAATTCTCGTTCCTGCTCTGGTGTTTACGTCAAAATCTGACTTTTTGTACAAGCAAAATATCGACTTTGTCCAGCGCAACCTGTCTCGTGACATATACCTCAAGGAATTTGACACTCATAATAGCATACACTGTTTTATTTCTCATACTGGGGCAGAGGAGACAAAAGAGGCTGTACAATACATCAAAATGTTCGTTTCTGATAAAAATCACTAAAATGTTGTCAGTTTGATGTTTCGTGTTGCAATCAAATTTGCTAGGTGGTCAATGTGGGCCGGTTCGCCGCCGCTTACATTTTGTCGATCCATCAGCAGTGCAGTTGTCGACATTTGGTTGCAATCAAATCCATTCTGGTTAGTCATAGCGTCATTTCTGACCGATGACACGTTAAGTTTGGTTGATGCGTCAATTGCATGGACTGTGTAATCAGACGGCGCCATTATACCGCCACTCGGGGTTATAATACGTCCGGGATGTGACGTCATCTCTTTAACTTGGCCACTTGCCAACCTTCCAATTGTCGATGTCACGTTCATCAAAAGCTGGGGTTTCCTCCAGTTTCCGTGCACATCATATCCCCCCATGTCACTCAAATCTCTGATTTCTGCAATTTCTCCCTTTTGGCCAAACCTATTGCACATTTTTGATCCAACTCCAAGAGGCACAAAATAATGGTAAGCAATGTTGATGTAACCACCCGGCTGCAATCGTGAACTTACATGGTACTGTGTCGATGCATCCGTTATTACAATCGGATACGTTATGCTGTATGACCACTGGTCGCCAATCTGGCACTCGTCTATGCATATTCGTCTATTTCGACTGAGGTACAGCTTTTGCAGGCTCAGCAGCGTCCCAAACTCAATCACGTCATTGCCGTTTGATCGAACTATACGGTTCTTTGGTCGATAAAACAGCTTCCACTTTACAATGTTGCGTTGGCTGATTTTTGACGTTTCTCGTGTGATATTGACATTGAGGGAAGTGGACAGGCACTTTTTTGGACCATACTTCACCACATCCGAATCTAAAATAAAGCCATCTTCAACTGTGGGACCAATTGCACAAAAACCCGAAATCAACTTGATTTGATACGCTGGTCGGTATTCTAGCTCTTCAAACAATGCATCCAATCGCTTCAAATACGTCTCGTCTGGACCAAAATCGTGGGTTGTCATTTTACGGCGACTGCATCCGGCTGGTGTGCATCTCAACACAACATCAACCGGTGTCAGTGCATTTAAAATTTCAGGAACAACACGCTTTGTTCGCTCTGGATACTTGTCAAATTTCACAAATTCGTCGTGTTTTGTCTTTAAAATTGGCAGTATTGGGTCGTTGTGCATTTCCATGCATATTTTTTTAATTTCTGCATCCATTGGGTCGTCACTCAGCAGGCTCAGCTGAGTGTAGTCACCGTCTACACGCAGGCCCGAATATGGCGTAGCAACACGAGACGCTTCTATAATCTCTGGTGGGTGAATTATGGCAGAATTGTACCCAACCGATGCCAAAAATGCAACTTTGTCCAGATTTGTCTGGACGTGGTTACACGACCCCTTAAAGTTGTTAATCGTCACAGTGTTCTTGGTCGATGGCGTATTAATAAAAAAATCGTTCATCTTATTGATATTTTGACAAAATTTGTGCCGATTGTTGATGTAAGAGTTGCCCAATTGCTCGTTAAACAGCTGATTTTCATATGGCGACACAAACACCTGGTATGTTGAGTACCATTTTAAGGGGATGTTGTCTGCCGAAACTGCATACAGATACTTGGTCCTGTTTTCATACTTTGAAAATGTTACGTAAACCAATGCTCGTTTGTACTCAATAAATGACTGAAAGTCAAATGGAACCCAAATTCCGGTTAAAAATCCATTAATCACCAAATGATACTCGTTTCCTGTCTTGTGTTTCAGTTGCATGTGGTCGTATATATTTTGTATTGGTATTGCCCTTGAAATTATGACATATTGTGCCAGATTCAGGCTTATTCCAGCATCTTTCATTTCCTTGCACGAAAGTGGGTCAAGAAATCCTTCTGCGTCCGGAGGCATCAGCAGCTGACCACTATTCATTGTCTGCGAGTTGGGCACTGGACGTTTTGTCGAAGAAACGAAATCAATTACTTTATCTTGCTTTTGGCCGTCTATTGGCATATAGACGCTCTGAAATTTCTTGGTTATGCTCAGATTTGCACTTTTTGTGTATACCATGCTTTTGTTGCTTTGTTTTGACAGCACAAAGTACATGTTACCACTCGTAAATATGCCCTTGCGCCTCGTCACCAGCGTCAGCACATACTCACGCACCTTGTCCAAAATAACGGGGGCTGTTATCAGCACTTTGTTTGATAATGAGTCAATAGAAGGGAATGTCTTGCAAATGGCACCAAACAGGTCCATGTAATCGTCCATTGACGCTGTGAATTGCGACATTGAGTTTAACATTGCAGTCCATGCTTCAATTACGTTTCCCTTTGGAATTTCCTTTTTTGTTTTCCAATCTGTGTGCTTTTCCCGTTTTCTCGGCTGTCGAGACACCTTTGGAAACTCCACCATTTCCACGGCTGTACCGTCAAATCTCAGCCGGTAACAGTGTGTTTCGCTGTCAATATTCCATCTCAACACATCGTGCAAATTACCCCTGCCACGTTGGATTGACATCGTATTTACGTTATTCATCAGATAATTGTTAATAACACACAGCTCTCCCTCGATTATAAAACCACCCATGTGTTTACTATCGACTTCTGATCTGATACTAAGGTCGATCAAGCTGCCAATCATTACGGGAAAAATGCGATGATCCACTTTGTTGTCTGGGCAACGCATACAGCATAAATATGATCCATTTTTTGTGAAAAGATTCTCAAAAAACCCTGGTTGGTACGCATTATAGCACAAACAATCGAGCACTATGTAGTTTTGGTTTAGGTAGTTGTACAGCTGCACGATTTCGCGAACAAACATGGCCAGCATTTTTCAGTTGAACGATTTAAGAACGACTACACGTCCACAGTGCATATTTAGTGGTATTAAAGAACTCGGCGCATGCAGCACAGAAAAGCAGTTAAATTTAATTATTTGCTGTGCAAACCATGCTAGTGGCATTTTTGGCTTGCATCGGGCAACCGAGACCATCATGAACGGCATCAACAAAAACCTCATTGTGCTGGACGTCCTGAAATATACGGACGTTACTGAAAATTTTCTTCCGTTTCCATTTAAATTGGTGATAAAACCCGCTGTTGAGGGGAACGCAGCTCTTAATATACGAGCTGAGCCCGGACGAATGGAGTTTTGTCTTAGCACGGCAGACATGCTCACCTCGTTCAACACGCTGCCACTAAGGCTTCAGCGCATCACCCCAATACTGGCTTCTCTTATATACGGCGGCGAAACCTACGTAGCAAACAGTCAGGTCAACCAGATTTTCCATTCATATGTCAAAAATCCGACATTTATAGCCACACTTCAAAACCACTGGAGAGACGTCAAGGTGTCGTGCTTCGATAAAAAGAACATATACTCTGTTAGTATGTTGGATTTCCCCATATTTTATCAAGTTTTGTTTTACTATGCCATCATGGATACAACTTGTGCGTCATCAAAAACGGGCACTAACAACCCACGCTTGATGGAACCTGTAACTGTCCGCCAGCCAAATCTTATTGTCAATCTTGAATTGTTCCGGTTCCAAGTCATCAACTCGTCCATTAGTCGGCCACTTTTTATACATTCAAGTGCAAATGACACCACATTTGCAACGCCTTTGATTTTGTCCGGGACTGCTCCAGTTCGCGGATACACTGGCATCATGTCAACCACTAGCGGTATTCAGAATTTTAATCAAATGCACTCGTACCTACCCAACATGTGCGCTGGAGCCAATGTTTAGTTAACGGCTTCTGTAAAGTTCCCATGTTATTTTCCACGAATCAAAAAAAGACAGCGCAAAGTCACTTCCGTTGTAAAAATTTGTTTTTATTTGGTACTTATTCCGGTATACTATAAAGTGGTTGCTGTAGTACAGCACTAGCGGCACACAGCACACTATCACGGCAATCGATAAGACAATGAATACCATTGCCAATATAGCAAAACTGAGGGTCATCTTTAACTATCTGCTGGATCGTGGTGTTATAAAGGCGCCGCTTACTTTTCACGCACTTGTTGACTACATTGAAGCCGGTGTTGAATATTGCGTACAAATCAACATCGAGACTTTGCACACACATCGTTTCATCATAGTATCCGTAAACGGGGAATTTCGGCTCGTCCGTCAGTCTTCCTCCTACTCGGACTTTGTGGTTTGCGAATTTATACCGCCATATGCGCTGTTGTGGCTGGATTTACCGGAAACGCGGCCTGCAGCCATGCAATTTGGCAGTGGCCCGTCTGCGCCAAAAAAAACTCGGTTTTTTTAAACGTTTGGCTCAGTATATACTCCCCTCGACATTGCTGTTCGATCCTCAGTCACGAGAGATGCCTCACTGGCGCTTCGTTTCATAGTACCCCCCTGTACGCCTTCCATCTGTACGGCTTTCTGTAATTGCTATGCAGGACCAACAGGACCTGATGATGATGCGGCCGGTGTAGAATTAATGCCACTGACACCTGGTTGTGAAGTGTTGTCGGCGATTTTGACATCTGGGTTTTCCTGTTTAACAACATTCCTAAAAAAGTTCAATAAATCGTCACCGTATGTGCTAACGTTCGATTCTAACCCTTCTGTACCAGCAAGTGCTGTGACCAGCCTTGCATTTGCATTTTTGTTTATAGTATCTAAAAGCTGCGGGTTGTAGTCGGGCAGGACTGCTGCTGTCGCTGATGTCAGTAAATTCGGGAAGTTTACATTACAGTTTTTTACTTTGACTTTTCCAGTGTAAACAAGCACGTGTGCACTTTGAAACGCAGGGAGTGCCATGGAAAATACTCCAAGTGATTCTCTGGCCAACCTTACTGATGCCATCAGCCGTTTTTTTAATGAAAATTGCTGACGGGTCATTTGCTCCACACTGGCCGACGACATAACCATCGCCAAAATATTGGGAGAGCTCTTCAGTTTTATGGATATTCCTCTCATTTTTTTAAAATCACTGTCGATTGCCGCTATCTGTGCCTTTATTGATCGAATATCTGTCAAATACTTGTAAGCATCCTTGTAATCAATAGTAAATGCATCCCCCATGTCGTTGGCAGTGATCAACATCTTCGACAATGTGGATATCCTCTTTTTGTAATCCGCAGGTATAGCAATATTCAATAACGCCATATCTCGCACAAAATCCGCTTTTATTGTTTCGATTTGCTGTATGTAGAAGGTTATGTATGTGATGATGGCGGTATATGTGCGTCTGAAGTTGCTTTCTGCATCATCATCTGATAAGACCGTTACAAAATTCACGTCCGTCGACGGGGGAACACTTAAAATGCCACCTCCTTCGTATTTTCCGGGAGTTTTTAGGTACATTAAACGCAGATCCACGAAATAATTGAACCTGTTTAAGAGTGACAGCCTTTGTTGTTCATTAATTGGGTCGGGTAGTATGTTGGCATTTGTATTGTTCCTGTAATCGTCGACAAACCCTGCCAATTCTTTGAATTTGACGCTGTTTAAGGCCGCGTACACGTCACCTTCTGTTCTGTCGTTTTCGCTTACGGGGTAGTTAAGTATTTCAATTTTAGATTCCAAATCCTTTAATATTGCGTCGTAGTCTTTCTTCTTCTGCGTAAATATCAGGTTTTCCATTTTTTTCAGCTCTGTTTCTTTTTTAACCTTTTCGTCGGTCTCTACTGCGTCTACTGCGTATAGCTTCATATACATGTCAATTATTGATTTGTGGTATAACGTATCAAGTGACTCGATATCGATACCGGCGTCTGCGATTGTCACCTGCCCAGTGTAAATCTGGTTGCATGTTTGAATCGCGGCTTGTAATTTACTATCATAGTCGTCTTTTGTTGCCGCTGGCGAGGCTTGCAGCCTATCGCAAGGTCGTGACATTTTGTTATGGAAAATGTATGGGTTCTTCCGGTTCTGCTGTTAATTCCACTTCCAGTAACAACGCAATCGCTTCACTGTTTTGTGCGTACAATTTTGATTGGACAATGCCACTAAATGCATCAATGCCGTTGCCCGATGTCAAATTTTTGATCAAATTCACCGCTTGTTCGTAATCAAAGAAAAGTGGAACGTTATTTCCACTCTTTCCCGTGTAAACCAACACACCCTCTTGTATCTTGCGACTGCTCTCTCCAAACACCCGCAGCCCCTTCTGAACGTCATCTTCAGTTTTCGGCATTATTTTTCGAAGTTTAGCATTATCCGATATTACACGCTGGCAAACTGCCAAGTCAGTCATCGAATTTGCACATAAATATCGATCCTCTGCTAAAGCTGTCATTTTTTTGTTGTTTGCATCTCGCTTTGCAATATCTGCCCTCAATTTCTGCTCGTCCGTCAAAAACGCCTCATACGTTCTACCCAACTGCTTGATCAACTTTTCAATTTGTGCAATAACGCTGGCATATTTTGGTGAAATCTCAGCTGCTGGGCGCACAAGCAGATCGCTCTTATACGATGTAAGCAGTTCTTTGAGTTTTTGTGTGTATGAACTAACAAATACCCCAATTTGTTGTATCTGTACGTCTATTGAGGGTGCATCGTTGGTCTGTGTCGCCGCCGTACCTCCCATCCACTGCTGTGGCAGCGGCAGCAGCGGTACGTCGTAAATCAGCACTTGTACACGATCGCACATTATAGTATCAGGGTGTCTTTTATGGGATTAAATGTTACAACAGTGTTGTTTTTCTTGTCCGCGGTTTCTAGTTTAACGGTCGCAATGGCGGCAAATCTAAAAAGTGGATTGTTTTGCATGTACTCGTTCACACCCACACTACCGAGAGAATAAATTGACAAAAATAAAGATTTGTAGTTAAATGGGCGGATTTCATCCGCTCTTAGTCTACGTTTTCGCGTTACCTTGCCATCTTGTATGGTAATCTCCAATTTATTGTTGGATCGGCTTTTGCCCACATACACAATCAATCCACTGTAGTATGCCTTCAGCGTAGACTCAAATGCCTTTTGAATCGACGCCATCGTCTGCATGTTGATCATTTCACGCTTTCTCGTCGCTCGATTTCTGTTTATCAGTGACATGCGATATGCCGGATTGGGGTCATATTTCAACTGTACGTCTATTCCGCTGTACAACTGGCTAAGTTCTTGCGCAATAACCTCACATTTTGTATAAGTCGCAATATCCGCAGTAAGTGCTGTCATGCGCAGTTCCATTTCCAAAATGCGTCGGGCAATCAGTGACGTCATCGATTTGTATCGCATTTCCTTATCAGTAGCTAGCATTTTTTTGATTGCTTCTAAGAAATTTGTAATATTTGTCGACGTATCTACAAGTTTGTGATAAATTGCTATCGGTGTTGTTGGTGCATATATTTTATTATCCAATCCATCGTCACTATTTTTGCGTTTTTTTGTGGCATTCATATCAAAATTACAGATTTAAGTGGAGCCAATTGTCTTAAAAGTGTATCTAATCGACGCCCAATCGTTAAAACAGAATCAATCGGATGATGTCGGTTATGCGTGTACAGCTTCACGTGTGAAACTTGCTCACTAATGGCAACATTTAGGATATTTTGAATAAACACACCCCACTCTGTCGCAGATGAATTGTAGATTGACAATTGTTCCCTAATAATGACATGCACAACCAGGTTTGACTCTAAAAAATACGATCCCATTCGAAAATTCCCGTCTTGCACTTCGTCATCTACAACTGCGTCATCGCGAATTACGTTGTTAAATTCCTGCAATCCATTCTCGGCGATATACTCCAACGTCAGATCCGGCACATACTTGCTCAAGCTTTGGCCATACGTGTCGTACATTTTCACTTCGATAAATTTTGGCATTTTGACGGCGTCTAACTACGGCTCATTCTTATATGGCCTGCTTTGTATGTACAGCTTCCGAATAACCTCTTCTAAAATGTCAACGCTCTTCTTTCTGTCGAGATACGCTCGCTCTAGCAATCTCCGCTGCAATCCTGAGTAGTCGGTAAACACGTTTCGCCAATTTCTGCCAGTACCATAAAAAATAAGGTCGCATTCGCGTGCTTCCTTCAGTATTTGCTCGTTTTGTTCTATAATCGCAGATTCGTTATCAAATTGTGAACGACAATATCCGCCATTTAAGGATTCGTCTGTGTCACATGTGCATCTGATTGATAAAGCATTGATTACGCCGTCTTCCGATGGGATTTGATCGTTATATATGTAAGAAGCTTCATGAAAAAAGTCACAGCTCAGCCAGTCTCGAAACGTCACCGAATATCCCTTTGTCCAGTACCTGATGATGCGTGCAGTGGACACGTCATCACCCGCAAAACATCCGCCTTTTATTGCATTCACTGATCTATCAGAAAATAGCAATTTTGACCCATAAAACGCCACAGATGTGAGCGAAACGTCTGCATTCTCCAAAAGTTCCGCAATAGTGTTAAAGCGTGAAATCTGAACATCGACTGCGCTACCACACATCGAAGCCGTATACACATCATGGACACGCGTCACCATTCGCATGCCGCCACAGTGTTCCTCCAATGACCTCATTATTGTGTGAACCCGGTCTCCAAAATATCGCTTGTCTCG